>DAIMMU010000087.1:0-10658 GCA_036720515.1 Sedimentibacter sp. | reverse complement strand
TTGATTTTTGCAATGTCATAACCCTCATATTTTTTATGTTCAACTATATAACACTAATAATGTTTTATGTCTTGATTAATTATAATTAATTAAAAATTCCTTGTCAATTTTTATGTTGTAATTTGTATATTTTTGTCGATAATTGTTGATGTTTTATGTTCATTAAATCCTTAAGCTTGATTTATTATATATTATTGCAATTACAATTCTATTCTTTATTAATTTAATTACAATTATATTTTAATTACATTTTAATTACATGGAGAATCTGTAAAAAAAACCGTCAATTTGACGGATTTTCAGAGGTAGGGAGACACACCTTTACTATAGGGATAGTCTCTGTGGGTAAAGGAATGTCCCCGTTAGTGAATTCGTTGCGAGGTACTATAACCTTTCTTGCTACAAATACCATTTTCCTTGATGAATTACCTGTTGATACTATTTAGCCTTCTGCTTCGATATAGTCTCCTGCGGGTACATTTACTTGTCAAACTAACGGTATGATGAAAAAAATCCGCTTTATTGCGGATTTTTTACATATATTAGATTGTCAAGTTCTTATTTATTTTGCAGTCTCTGTTTATCCTTTGTAACTACGCATGTACCGCTTGCTCTGCAGACAACTATAGGTTCTTCCAAAAAGTCGCAGGCTGATTCATTTATGTCATTGCGTGGTACAATAACCTTTCTTGCTTCAAATACCATTTTTCTTGATGAATTACCTGTTGATACTATTTCACCTTCTGCTTCGATATAGTCTCCTGCAAATACAGGTGCCAAAAATTCAACATTGTCATATGCAACAAACAAACCTTCGTCTCCATCATTTCTGATAAGAAGTTCTGTTGCCACATCTCCGAACAAGCCTAACATTCTTGCTCCGTCGACTAAATTTCCGCCGTAATGAGCATCATGTGCGCTCATTCTAAGTCTAATTAATGATTTCATTTCTTCCTCCTAAATTTTATCCATATGTCACTTGCCTTAGCGACATGCTTATTTTACCACTGAATTTTATGGTTGTCAATGAATGACATTACCGTAATTGCAGTAATTTTATGAGATTTTGCAGACACGCAGACACGGGGACGCAGACACGGGGACGTATCATCTGTCTTACATTGTGACGCAGACACGGGGACGTATCATCTGTCTTACAGACACGGGACATCAGGTTGCGGTTATCGGTGAGAAGATTTTGGGGACGGACCTTTGAGTTCTATTAATAGGCATTTTGGGGACGAAACTTCCAGTTTGATAATTACAGGTATGGATTTTAACAAATTGGAAGTTACTTTTTCAGTTCATTTAACGAACATGCCAAAGCAATAACCAATCCTATTCCAAATAGCCAAGCTACTACTGTTGGAACTGGTTTATTAACTATAACTAAAATTGCCATAATAATTCCTGCTATAATTTCTATTATAAGTCCAATTTTAGCGCCTTTACTAATTCTGTTCATATAATTTTACCTCCATAAATTCCTGTTTATTTAGTTATTGTTAGTTCGTAATCTTTTACTATTGAATATACTACTAATCCCATTTTGAAACCTTAAGTTTTATTCCTTATTGAAAATATCAATATATCTTTTATAAACAAATACCTTCTTACGTATACGATTGTCAAGATTACTCAAGATTCCCTCTTCACAAAGCTTTTCAAGCAAGCGGCCACTTGTTGCAACACTTATATCCAGCTTTGTTGTAGCTTCTTCTATACTAATAGTAGGTTTATCAAATAATCCTTCATAAATAGCCAAGGCATTCTTGCTGGTACGTCCCATAGCATTTATTTTTTTCAAATCTTCCTCCCTAAGAGCAGTGATATTTCGTGCAATTTCAACTGCTTCCTGTGCTGTTTCAATAACTCCGGTAAGAAAGAATTTTATCCAAGTCTCATAATCTCCCTTTGCATGAATATTGTAAAGACAGTCATAATAAACTTGTTGATTACGCTTGATGAATTTAGAAATATAAAGCGTTGGCTTATGCAGAATATCATTTGCAGCCAAATAAAATGCAATCAAAAGCCTGCCCACTCTGCCATTACCATCTAAAAAAGGATGAATCATTTCAAACTGGCTATGAATAAGTGCTACTTTAACAAGTGGTGACATCCTGTCATTCTCATGCATGAATTTTTCAAAGTTATCTAAACAGTTATTTAAGTAGTCTATTGAAGGTGGAATATAGCTTGCTGTGCTTATAGAATATCCGCCAATCCAGTTCTGTGACCTTCTAAATTCTCCCGGTGTTTTATTTTCCCCTCTGACGCCTTCCATAAGGATACCATGTATTTCTCTGATAAGCCTCAAAGACAGAGGCAAAGTTTCCAACCTATCAAATCCATAGTTTGTAGCTTTTACATAATTTTCAATCTCTTTAACATCATTAGGAACTTCATCAGCCATCCCGGCTTCCGCTTTTATCAAATCAGAAAAAGTGGCTCGTGTTCCTTCAATTTGAGAAGACAAAGCTGCTTCTTTTCGTGCATACATATATACAAAATAGCTGGGAGAAATGAGTGTGTCCGTCACTTCATCCAGTCTGCCAATATATCTGTTTGCTTCAGATATCAAATAAATCATTTCATCATCATATTGTATTGTTGGGTTTTGAGGCGGAAGAGTTGCAGGTATAAAACAACTATACTCAGCATTACCGCTTCCGGTTTTAATTTTTCGCCCTGCTCTATTTTCCACAAAATCACTCCTCACTTTTAACTTCAAAATGATTATACATCATCCTTATTTGCATTTCAATAGCTTAAATGAAAATTAATTTTTTTTATTTGCATTTCAATAGCTTATGCACAGACACGGGCAGACACGGGCAGACACGGGGACGTATCATCTGTCTCACAGATGTGGGGACATTAGGTTGCGGTTCTCGGTGAGCATTTTAGTTAATACAAATTGATTTCATGCCAATACACTACCTGTTCAATATTTGCATGCCACTTTACATTGCAAAAGCTACCAATGGAGCATTATTAACCGGTGTTATTACACAATCTGACGTATCATTTGTCATAAAATATTTTCAAAATTTAATTCGGTTATAAATAATTTACATATAAATTTATTAATTTAAGTCGTAAATTATTTAAAATAAAACATTGTTTATAAAGCATTATTATGCTATAATTTGGTAAAATAAACATTTTTTAGTCAACCATTACGTCATGCCCTATTAGATAAAATTATTGAGGTGAATAGTATGCCTAGATTTGCTAGGAAAAAAAGTATTACAGGAATTTACCATGTTATGGTTAGAGGAATTGACAAAAGAGATATTTTTTTAGACAATGAAGACAAAATTAAGTTGATCAATAATTTAATAAATGCAAAGGGCAAAGGTCAATTCGAGCTGTATGGGTATTGTATAATGGATAATCATGTTCATTTATTAATGAAGGAATCAGAATCAGAAGAAATAGGAACAAGCATTAAACGAATAACGGTGGCTTATGCAGGTTGGCATAATAAAAAATATGAGAGGACAGGTCATTTATTCTATAACAGGTTTACTAGTGAACCTGTTGAGGATGAAAAATATTTATTAACTGTAATAAGGTACATTCATCAAAATCCGTTAAAAGCTAACATGGTAAGTAATATTGAAAATTATAATTATAGTAGCTTTCAGCAGTATTACAATTATTTTAACAATCAACCATCTTTTATTGATGCAGAATTAATAGGATATTATTTTAAAACCTTTGAAGAATTTTGTAAATATATGAAGGAAAAATGTGATGATGATTGTATGGAATATAAAGTTAATAATAATTATAATGACAGTACGATTAAAGAAATACTTAACACAAAATATGACATGAAAAAGTTACTAGAACTACCTATCGATGAACAAAAACTTATGATACATACAATTTATAAAAATGAGGATATTAGTATTAGAACATTAAGCAGAATTACCGGTATTAGCAAAACAATAATTGAAGCTGCAGTTAAAAAAGACAAATGATACGTCCCCCTGTCTGCGTCCCCCTGTCTGCCCCTGTCTGCCCCTGTCTGCCTGTGCGTCCCCCTGTCTGTTTTAATTTTTTTATCATTATAAAAAAAAGCCTGAATCGCATGAGTATGCTTCTGTGCAGACTTTTTTCCACATTTTTTAATCTTTAAAAGCATCCTTCATTTTTCCGAAGAAGCCTTTTTTGTCATTGTCGGGTTTCTCTCCCATCTCCGCCGCAAATTGCTCTAAAACGCTTTTTTGTTTATCGGTAAGCTTTTTAGGAACTTCTATTTTAACTCTTACATACTGATCGCCCTTGCCGGCACCTCTAAGATTTTTGATTCCTTTATTTTTCAGTCTGAAAACTGTTCCTGTCTGGGTACCTTCGGGAACTTCGTATTTAACCTTGCCTTCGATTGTAGGTACTTCGATGGAACCGCCCAATGTTGCCTTTGCAAATGATACCGGTATTTCGCACCATACGTCATTCCCATCTCTTTCAAATAATTCATGGGCTTTAACATTGATGTAAACATACAGATCTCCCGCCGGACCTCCGCGTTCTCCGTGGTTTCCTTCGCCTCTCAGCGGAATTACCGAGCCTGTATCGACTCCCGCAGGAATATTAATCGAAAGCTTTCTTGATTTCTTTTCCTTGCCTGTACCGCCGCATGATGTACACGGTTCTTCTACAACTTCTCCGGTACCGTTACAGGTTGAGCATATTTTAGTGCTTGCAAACTGTCCGAAGGGTGTTCTTTGAACTGTTCTTACGCTGCCCGAACCTTGACAGGTCGGACAGGTTTTTTTGCTGGTGCCTTTTTTTGCTCCCGTTCCGTCACATACGTGGCATTTTTCTATACGATTTATTTTAATTTCCTTTTTAGTTCCGAATGCCGCTTCTTCAAAGGCTATATCTAATTTTATCTTTAAGTCGGAGCCTGCCTTAGGTCCGGTTCTCTGAGATCTTGTGCTTCCTCCGAAACCTCCGCCGAAGAAATCTCCGAATATATCGCCGAATATATCTCCAAAGTCGTTGAATCCTGCTCCTCCTCCAAATCCGTTGGTCTGGTCGAACGCCGCATGACCGAACTGATCGTATTTGGCTTTTTTATCAGGATCCGAAAGCACTTCATATGCTTCGTTTACTTCTTTGAATTTAGCTTCCGCTTCCTTGTTGTCAGGGTTTAAATCAGGATGGTATTGTTTTGCCAGTTTTCTGAATGCCGATTTTATTTCCTTTTCATCAGCATCCTTGCTAATTCCAAGGATTTCATAGTAGTCTCTTTTAGCCATCTCTCTCACCACCTCATTGTTTAATAATGTGATACGTAATTCAAGCTAAACCCTACTAGGATTTAGCTTGGTTGGTTGTCGATTTATATGAGCTTCTTCGGGCAAAACCCTCAGAATGACACAATGCTTTGCACCTTTTTAATTGCTGTTATCATCATCATGGATTTCTTCGAAATCCGCATCTACCACATCGTCATTCGGTGCAGAGCCCTGATTGAAGTTAGGGTCAGCTTCCGGCCCGCCCTGTGGTCCTGCTTGTGCATAAAGCTTTTGAGCAAGATCGTTGAATACTTTTGTAAGAGCTTCGGTTTTTTCTTTCATTAAATCTGTATTGTTGCTTTCAACCGCTTTCTTAAGCTCATCTGCTGTTGCTTGTGCAGAAGCTTTTTCTTCTGCGGAAATCTTGCCTTCAAGATCCTTCAGTGTTTTTTCGGTTTGATATACCAATGTATCAGCATTGTTTTTAATTTCAATGTCTTCTTTTTTCTTTCTGTCTTCTTCAGCAAATTGCTCGGCTTCTTTTACTTTTCTTTCTATATCAGCATCAGACATTTTTGTGGAAGCAGTGATTGTGATTTTTTGCTCCTTGCCTGTTCCCATATCTTTTGCACTTACATTTACAATACCATTGGCATCTATATCAAATGTTACTTCAATTTGAGGGATTCCTCTCGGTGCAGGAACTATGCCTGATAACTGGAATCTGCCTAATGTAATATTGCCGTCTGCCATTTGTCTTTCACCCTGCAATACATGAATGTCAACTGCAGGCTGATTGTCCGCTGCCGTTGAGAATATCTGGCTTTTCTTTGAAGGTATACGGGTATTTCTGTCTATTAATTTTGTAAATACTCCGCCCAATGTTTCAATTCCCAATGACAATGGCGTAACGTCAACAAGAAGTATATCATTACCGAATTCCCCTGTCAATACTCCACCTTGAATTGCCGCACCCAATGCAACACATTCATCAGGGTTGATTCCCTTGTGAGGATCTTTGCCTGTCAGTCTTTTTACCGCATCCTGAACTGCCGGAATTCTTGTGGAACCGCCGACCAATAATACCTTGTCAATTTGATTTGCTGACAATTTGGCGTCTGACATTGACTTTTTAACCGGTTCTATCGTCTTTTCGACTAAGAATGCTGTCAATTCATTGAATTTTGCTCTTGTGAGGTCCATGTTCATATGTTTCGGACCTTCCTGAGTTGCTGTGATAAACGGCAAATTGATTGTAGTGGTCATTGCGCTTGACAATTCCTTTTTAGCTGCTTCTGCCGCTTCTTTTAATCTTTGGAGTGCCATTTTATCTTTTCTTAAGTCAATTCCGTTTTCCTTCTGGAATTGTTCTGCTAAGTAATTTATAATTACCTGGTCGAAGTCATCTCCGCCAAGCTTATTGTTTCCTGATGTTGCTTTTACTTCAAATACTCCGTCGCCTATTTCAAGTATTGAAACGTCGAACGTACCGCCTCCAAGGTCATAAACCATAATTGTCTGCATATGTGTTTCTTTGTCAACGCCATATGCCAAAGCTGCTGCGGTAGGCTCATTTATAATTCTTTTTACTTCCAATCCAGCAATTCTTCCAGCGTCCTTTGTTGCCTGTCTCTGGCTGTCAGAGAAATATGCAGGTACTGTAATAACGGCTTCTGTTACCTTTTCGCCAAGATAGCTTTCTGCATCCGCTTTTAATTTTTGAAGTATAAATGCCGATATTTCCTGCGGTGTATATGATTTTCCATCAATATTCACTCTTTTGTCGGAACCCATATCTCTTTTAATGGATGATATTGTTCTGTCAGGGTTTGTAACTGCCTGTCTTTTGGCTGTTTCACCGACTAATCTTTCCCCTTCTTTTGTAAATGCTACAATTGAAGGAGTAGTTCTTTTTCCTTCCACATTAGCTATAACAACGGCTTCTCCGCCTTCCATTACAGACACACATGAATTTGTTGTTCCTAAGTCAATTCCTATAACTTTGCTCATTTTATTCCTCCATTTATGATTTGAATTTAAATTTTCTTTTTTTCTATTTATAATTATCCCGAGAGTCCAGCCCCTGTCATTTCAAACAACAGGTTAAAAATCTCATTCGGAAAAACAGTTTAAGGTTTCTTATTTCTTACATATACGAACCATTGCAGGTCTTATTAGCTTGTCATTAACAGTATACCCTTTTTGAAGAACATCAATTATGATGCCGTCATCGTAATCTTCACATTCTTCAAATGCCACACCGTAATGCAGATTGTGGTCAAAAGGTTTATGAAGTGCTTCAACTTCCTTTAATCCCTTTTTATTAAGGATTCCCATGAGTTGATTATACACCATCACTACGCCTTCCTTAAAGTTATCAGTTTCTGAATTATCTGCTGCAATTGCTCTTTCAAGGTTGTCAATCACGGGAAGCAAGTCGCAAGTAACTCCCGATACCGCATCCCCGTATGCCGCAAACCTTTCTTTTTCGGTCCTTGTTTTAAAATTTAAAAAGTCCGCCTGAAGTCTTAACAGTTTATTGTTAAGGGCTTCAATTTCTTCGTTTTTCTTTTTTATTTCCTCGGTTTCTTCAGTTGCAGTATCTTCGGTTGTTTCTGCCGCTTTCGCTTTTTCAGCTTCTGCCGCTTCACTTGTTTCCTCTTTTTCCTTTGATTCCTTTGATTCCTTTGTTTCCTTCTTTTCTTTAGTTTCCGGTGTTTTTTTTGTTTGTTCTTTTAATTCTTGTTCAACTTCCTTTTTAACTTCTTCACGCTTCTTACCCAATGCCATTTCTTCACTCCTTGTTTTCACCGTTAAAGTTCTGATTAATTATTTCACTTATAGCGTCCGAAATAGATTTAACTGTCGAAATTACATTATTGTAATCCATTCTTGTAGGTCCTATTACTCCTATTTTACCGATAAGCTTGCCGTTGAATTTATAGGTTGCTGTTATAAGGCTGCAATCCCTTAATTCATAATCTTTATTTTCACTGCCTATACATATGTCTAAATCATTTTCGCTTGTATATTGCAGCAATTTAGCAACGCTGTTCTTATCCTCCACAAATGAAATAAATTCCCTTGCTTTAACTACATCATTATATTCAGGCAAATCCAATATATTTGTTATGCCGTCTGAAAATACATTGATTTCTTCAAGCCTGAGCATTTGCTCCATCAAATACGGAAGAAGCTCCATCAATGCATCATTGCTTGATTCTCTCACATAATAAAGCTCTTTTATTAAGCTATCCTTAATTTTATCAACATCTTCCAATTTATAGCCATACATCTTTTCTGTAAGCGATTCCGAAATTTCCTCCATTTGTTCAAAGGGTATCGGACTGTTTAATCTAAGCATTACCTGCTTTACGATATTAGTCTGCAATATTATCAGCAGCAGTACCTTTGTATCTGAAACCGGCACCATCTGCACTCTTTTAATAACGGATTGCTTAAGCTGCGGTGCAACTATAAATGAAGTGTATTTTGTAAATTGAGATAAAATCCGAACCGAATTTCTAAATACTTCATCCAATTCGTTTGATTTATCCTCAATAATATTTCTCAGCTGATCAAAGTTAGGATTTTTTGATGTTTTCACCTTTTTCCACAAATCATCCACGTAATATCTATATGCTTTATCAGTCGGTATTCGTCCTGATGAAGTATGAGGCTGAACCAAGAAACCCATCTCTTCCAAATCAGACATTTCATTTCTGATGGTGGCAGGGCTTACTCCAAGCTCATATTTTTTTGAAATTGTCCTTGAGCCTACTGCTTCCGCATTATCAATGTAGCTGGAGATTATTGCTTTTAAAATTGTAACTTTTCTCTTATCCAAAGACATTTCATCACCTCTTTTTCTTTGTTAGCACTCTCCTTGGTTGAGTGCTAACTTCATAATATAAAGATACTACTTATGATAAAATTTGTCAATAGTATAAATACAAATTTTTTTTATTCTGCCCATAATATAAATATCCGTTATCATCCCGAGCGAAAGCTAAGGATCTCATAGTACGGGGATCTTTCACCTGCGGTTAAGAATGACACGGTTATTCATAGCAATGATGATTATCCATGGGAATTACAAAAATGTCCCAATTAAAACTGCTCAAAAACATAGTTTGATATATCCATTCCCCGTTTTGTCAAACGGATAGCTTCATCATCCGATTCAACCAATTCATTTTTTGTCAAATAATCTATTTGACCGTCATATTTTTCTTTAAAATCAATTGAAAATTTATTTTTAAAATCTGCAAATTTAAGCCCTTCGGTGAGTCTTAAGCGAAGCATAATATATTCAAAAATCATATCATCTCTATTCATAAATTCCTGAATATCCCTTTCAACTATTTCATCCTCGCCGCTTAATATATATTCAGTTATATCAGAAGGATTGCTGAATCTCATATTTCCTAAAAATGAATGTGCCGAGGGACCTATTCCTATATACTCTTCCTGATTCCAATATTTCAAATTATGCCTGCATTCATAACCCTTCAGTGCAAAGTTGGAAATTTCATATTGTATTAATTTGTGTTTTTCCATAATATTTCTGCCCGAATAATACATTTCTCTTTCACAATCCTCTTCCGGCATAATAATTTCCTTGTTTTCCTCCAATATATACATTGGAGTTTCTTTTTCTAATTTCAATGAATAAAATGAAATATGCTTAATATCCTTCTCAATCAATTGATTAATTGTATCATTTATATCATCAATATTCTGTCCCGGAATATTAAACATAACATCTGCATTAATATTTTCAAAACCGAAGCTTTTTGCCCTGTCTATTGCTTCCAAGGCTTCCTTGGAATTGTGAATTCTCCCTATTTTTTTTAATATATCATCATTTAATGACTGAATACCGATACTCAGCCTGTTAATTCCGATTTCCCCGTAAGCATGCAGGTTTTCATTTAATGAATTAGGATTTGCTTCCATGCTGATTTCGCAATCATTTTCTACGGTAAATATACTTTTGATTGTATTTATAATATCAGCTATATGCTTGGGATTGATTATTGAAGGAGTGCCTCCCCCTATGTATATGCTGTCAACTGTAAATTTATTTGATAGTGCGCTGTGGCTTTTTATTTCATTTATTACTGATTGAATATACATATTTTCTTGTATTTCATTCCATTTCACAGAGTAAAAATCGCAGTATCCACACTTTTTCGTACAAAACGGAATGTGTACGTAAATTCCTAATTTCTTCATAATTACCTCGCTGCCGAATTAAAACAAAGGAGCTGTTTCCCAGCTCCGATTATATCATTATTTAACTGCATTGTGCAATACTATTTAGCCGCCTGTTTAGATTTTTCATAAACCGATCTGTCCAATTCTCCTTCTGTTGCCGCAACAATAACCGAGCATGCTGCA
>DAIMMU010000086.1:0-10854 GCA_036720515.1 Sedimentibacter sp. | reverse complement strand
TATAGTTTCAGGAATAAAGGAGCTGACATAAAATGGCTAAACAACAGAAGATTCATGAAACTAACGGTAATGTTAAAAATTCGGTATGCAGCAGTTTGGGAATCCATTCCTTTAACTTGATGACATCCTCGGAATATCCTGTATACGAATATTACCGGAATCAGAAAAAAGAATTAAGTCATGATAAGATATATAATCATGACCTGCTCTTTTAACTGAAAAAATGCGGCACTGACAGCAGTGCCGTATTTTGTATGCCCTAACCCCATTTTTTCAGGCGGTTTTCCTGAAAAAATGGCTGGTAGGTCAACCGCACAGAATTCCCAATTTATGCGACGTAAGGAGCAAATAAATTGGTGAATTCCCCTGCGTATGCCCTAACCCCATTTTTTCAGGCGGTTTTCCTGGAAAAATGGTTGGTAGGTCAACCGCACAGAATTCCCAATTTATGCGACGCAAGGAGCAAATAAATTGATGAATTCCCCTGCGTATGCCCTAACCCCATTTTTTCAGGCGGTTGACCTTAACTGTATCTGCTATTATTTTGTTGAATTTTGGGGCATCTTTTGTTACAATTATATATAATAAAGAAAACGGGGAGTTTACTATGGCACAGCTTTATTTCAGATACAGCACCATGGGTGCGGGCAAGAGTATAGAAGTTCAAAAGGTTGCATTTAACTATGAGGAAAGAGGACAAAATCCATTAATATTTACTTCATCATTAGATAACAGATATGCTGATTCAGGAGTTGTTGCATCAAGGATGGGTCTTTGCAGAAGAGCTTTATCCGTTAGCGACGAGATGAATATTTATGATGTTGTGAAGGAATATAATGATTTATTCGGTGTTGATGCTGTGATAGTTGATGAAAGCCAATTCTTAAAAAAGCACCATGTGGAGGAGCTTACGGATATAGTCGATGAATTAAATATACCTGTTATGTGCTATGGGTTGAGAGCCGATTTCAGAAATGAACTATTCGAGGGTTCATACTGGCTTTTGGCATTAGCCGATAAAATAGAGGAAATTAAAACTATTTGCTGGTGCGGTAAGAAAGCATTGACTAACGCTCGTATTGTGGATGGCAAGGTAGTATATACCGGGGAGCAAATTTTTATAGGGGGCAATGAAAGTTACATACCTCTTTGCCGAAAACATTATAAACAAGGAAAGGTTATGCCATACAAGGAAAAAAGCGAAGACTTGATAATCAGGTATGAGAAACTAAAGAAGAATAATAAGTAGAAAATCGGGAGGTTATTATCTTGAGGTATAAAATTAATGCAGTTTTTTTCAGTGCAACAGGTACGACTAAGAAGACAGTAAAATGGTTAGCGGATGAATTAGCAAAAAATTTTGATGAAAGAACAATTAATTTTAAGGACTTTACCATTCCCTCCGGAAGAGAAGAATCCTTATCTTTTACCGATGAGGATATAGTAATAGTTGGAGTACCTGTGTATGCGGGCAGAGTACCTAATGTATTATTGAATTATCTTAGCAATGTAAGGGCTGATGGAGCAAAGGCTGTTCCGGTAGTACTTTATGGTAACAGGAATTATGACGATGCGCTGATTGAGCTTAAAAACATACTTAAAATGAATGGCTTCAATGTTATAGCGGGAGGAGCCTTTATAGGAGAGCATTCATTTTCTGAAATTTTGGCAAAGGGCAGACCTGATGAAAAGGATTTAAAGAAAGTCAGTGATTTTGCCAAGAAAATTTACTTAAAAATATCTTCAGGAAATGAACAAGAACCTGAAATACCCGGAAATAAGGACTTCAGACCTTACTATAGGCCAAAGGATAAAAACGGAAGTCCTGTTGATATTCGGAAGGTTACACCTAAAACTAATGATAGTTGTACCGATTGCAAGCTTTGTGTATCCGTCTGCCCCATGGGCTCCATTGATTATGACGATGTTGCAAAGCTAAACTATATTTGCATTAAATGCGGTGCCTGCATTAAAATTTGTCCTGTTAGTGCAAAATACTATGATGATGAAAATTATTTAAAGCATAAATATGAGTTAGAAATCGAATTTGCAGAAAGAAAAGAACCTGAAACATTTTTATAAGAAAGGGTATTGCCATAGCTGTCGGTAATGAAAAAGCATGCAGAGCGGTAGACATGGTCAATAACCACAATCCTATTTCAATCATTATTCCATGCCACAAAGTAATCGGCAAAAATGGAAAGTTAGTTGAATACGGAGGAGGCATAGGTATAAAAGAATACTTATTAAAATTAGAAAGCGGTAATTTATAAAGCTTTCAAAGGGGGACAAATAATTTATATGGAATATTAGGAATAAAAAGGAACTTCCTGTCTATAATAATATTGATAGGAGGTTTTTTCCATGGATGATGTTCAAAGAAAAATCAGTTTAAAAAGTATTTTTGAGAATTTTAAAATAAAAAAAGAGTCTTCAAAGGATGAAGCATTCAATAATATTGAAAATGCAAAAAAAGAATGGGAAGATGCTAAAAATATTTTTGAAAATGTTTCACAGCCTGACTTGGTGGATTATGCCATCTATAAGGTTGAAGCTGCTGAGCAAAAATATATTTATCTTTTAAAACAATATAAGGATAATAATTTTAACTGACATTATAAACTTTTAAATAAACTGTAAATTGCTTAGGGTTATGCTACATTTATAAGTGACTGCCCATATAAAGGGGGACATTTCTTTAAGGCTTGACATATAGCTTCCTTAAAGGTGTGCCCCCAATCCTCCGCATTAAATTAATTCTTGATCTAAAGATTTGAATATCTCGGAACAAAAGAATTCCTCCAATGTTATTTCAAACCCATCACAAATTTTTTTAATTAAAACAATTCCGATATCCTTTCGATCACTGTTGAAAACGCTGTAAACGGTAGACGGTGTAATGCCTGATAAGTTTGCAAGCTTATTTACCGCCATTCCCCTGTCATTGCAAATTTCATCAATCCTGTTTATTACAGCCTCTTTTACAAACATGATATCACCCCCAATTAGATACAAATTATGAAGTTATTGTATCATATTTTCGTTAAAACGTATACGCCATGACGTATAAAATTTATAATATTACAGAACTACTTATAAAGTAACGATATCAAAAATCTATTGTCGCTAAAATTGAGTAATTATAATATTTGTGAATACATATTTATAAGTTGCACTTAGTATTTGATTTTTTTCCGTATAAATGTTAAAATAGTTAAAATATTTAGAAAGAGTGATGATATGTCAGCAATTAATACAGCACAGACTATTGATAAAAAAGACAAGCTGTACGAATTGGATTATATGAGATTTATTGCATGCTTTGCGGTTATGGTAGTTCATATAACAGCAACGGGAGCTGAATACATACATGGAAGTTTTCCGTATATTTTGATGCTATTGATAAACAGAAGCTTAAAGTTTACTACACCTGTTTTTATTTTTTTAAGCGGAGTGACAAGCTTCTACAGCTACAGTTATAAAAATAATAAGTTAAAATATTTTGATTTTCTTAAAAAGAGACTTTCAAAGGTACTTATTGCTTATTTTATTTGGTGTATTATTTATTATGCGGCTTATATTCGCATGGGATATTATGTAATGGATATTAAGTTTCTCATTAAAGGTATTTTGCAGGGAACAATGTCATATCATCTATATTTTGTAATAATAATTGTACAAATGTACATTGCAGGTCCCATATTTTATTTTATATTGAAAAATGCTGAAAAGAAGATACCAATACTGATATTTGCCGGTATAATAACATATCTTAGCGCTGAATTCATAAGATTTGATTTATCTGACAGATTATTTTTAAAATACATGGTTTTTTATATGTTGGGTATCTTTGTAACCATGGAATACAATAATTATTTAACATGGATTAAGAAAAATAAAATGCTTATTATTTCGGGGTATATGATAATTGGTATAATTTATACTGTTGCTTCATATTACAATTCGGTGTTTACTACTCTAATTTGGTTTATATTCTCGTCAATTTCTATATTGTTTGTATATTCAGTCGGTTTATTGATGGAGGATAAGTTAAAAAACATTTACAGCTTTATAAAGGTATTCGGACAAAGCTCCTACTATATATATTTAATGCATCCATTGATTTTGACAATTATGATTAGATATGCCGAAAATAATTTCTTGTCGGTTAGCAATAAAATACTTTTTTATACGTTTACGGTAATACCAATTACGGTAATTTCCTGTTTAGCATTCACAATAATAAGGAATAAACTAAAGAAACCAAAAAAGGCAGCTGCAAAAGCCAATTAATGATGAAATTCTTCGTGCAAAGCTACCGGAATGACGCCGGTGGGGACATTCCTTCTAACCGCAGTGATTAACCTATGGTAAAAGGTGTGCCCCCATACCTTATAACCTATTTAATTGCTTTTTTCGTATTCCTGCATTGCTTTTAATGTTTCTTCCAGCAAATAATCTAATTCCCA
This sequence comes from Sedimentibacter sp., assembly GCA_036720515.1. Lineage (GTDB taxonomy): Bacteria > Bacillota > Clostridia > Tissierellales > Sedimentibacteraceae > Sedimentibacter. Next base: position 6,385 of record DAIMMU010000086.1, on the reverse strand, counting down.
ATCCAACATTTCAGCGCCGGTTTTTATAGCTTCTCTCGAACAGCCTGCAGCGAAGCTTACTGTTTTGAATTTTTTCTTTAAGGACTTAAGCTCCATATCCAATGTGCTCTTTGAAGGACGCATAAGCGCAGCCGCACCTATTAAACCTGTCAGCTCATCTGTTGCAAACAGTATTTTTTCCATAGTGTGCTCCGGCTTTATTGTTACATCTGTAAGTCCGTATCCATGACTTGCGGCGGAATTTATAATCTTTTCGTCTACTCCGTTTTGAGACAAGATTTCCTGCATTTTTACACAATGCTCATCAGGATACATTTCGAAGTCAATATCATGCAGGAGTCCTACGATTCCCCAAAATTCAGCCTCATCTCCAAAACCCAATTTTTCTGCGAAATACTCCATTACGAAACTTACTGTATCAGCATGCTGCAGATGAAATTCATCCTTGTTGTATGCTTTCAGCAATTCCCATGCTTTTTCTTTAGTAATTTTATTCATAAGATCCCTTCCTTATATTGTTTAATTATATAATTTTAACTTATTTGACATAACATGTCTATATCAAATAAATTTTATTTTATATTGACAAATAATTTTCATAATGTTAATATAATGCATCATTACTGATTTTACAATATAAGATTTGAATTTATACTGCCTTAAAGGTGACATATGTTGTGTATATTAATAAAAATGCATTTGTTTGTTAATTATTATTTAAATTGATTTTTGTGAAATATTATGCTATAATTTCGGAGTAGAATTATGAAAGATATCAACAGGGTTCAATCCATAGACAGGGCAGTGGCAATTTTGGAATGTTTTAGTGAAGAAAAAAAGGAACTTAGATTGTCGGAAATTTCTGAGAAATTAGATTTAAACAAGAGCACTGTTCATGGAATTATTACAACTCTTAAGTATCACGGGTTTATCTCTCAGGATGAAGAAACTCAAAAATACAAGTTAGGAATACGGTTTATTGAATTTGGAGACTTAGTTACAAATTCATTAAATATCAGAAATGCAACATTGTCCGTTATAGATGAAGTATGTGGTAAAATTGAAGAAACAATTCATGTGGCAATACTTGACGGATTAGATATTGTTTGGATAGAAAAGAAGGAATGCAACAAATCAATAAAAACTTCAACAAAAATCGGAGCCAGACTGCCGGCATATACAACAGCAGATGGGAAAATAATTCTATGCTATCAGGACAAAGATAAAATTAATAATTATTTACCGAAAAGGATTCCGAAGTTTACACCCAATACAATTACCGGTAAAGCCGGCTTCATTAAGAGATTAGAAGAAGCAAGGAAAAATGGATACATCATTGACAATGAAGAATTTGTTGAAGGAATAAAATGCGTAGCGGCGCCTATCTTTGATCACGAAGGAAATGTAAGGTTTAGTTTAAGCACAACAGGTCCGGCTTTCAGAATGACTGAGGAAAAAATTGAAGAATTAGTTATTATAATTACAGAAGCAGCAAATGAAATATCGCGCAGAATCGGATATAAAGGGTAAATTTAGGATTGTTGGGAAACCAGATCCTTTTAAAAACGACATATGTCAGAACGCGGTTTGATAATGCTGAACGAAAATCATAAAAATTTAATATCTTTATGTAATTAAATGTTGACTAATGTAACACAATTTGTTAAAATTGTACCGAATATAAATACAAGGTTATAAACGGCGCAAAGCCGATTATATATAATTTAAGATTTTATGGAGGATGTAATGAAAAGATTATTAGCAATATTGTTGATCGTAGCTATGTCCATATTTGCTTTTGTAGGATGCGCTAAGGATCAACCGGAGGTTCAAACACCGGTAACAGAAGAACCTAAAACAGAAGAACCTAAGGAAGAGGAACCAAAGGAAGAAGAACCAAAAGAAGAAGAACCACTGGCTGAAGGTGCTGTTAAAACAGGATTGGCAGTTGTATCATCTATAGAGAAATCAAAAGATGCAGGCGAAAAAGATGGAGTAGCACAAACAGATTCAGTAATTGTTGCAGTAACTATTGACAAGGACGGAAAAATAGTGCAAACTGTAATAGATACTGCACAAACCCAAATTGGATTCAGTAAGGAAGGTAAAATTTTGCCTGATTTAAACACTGTATTTAAATCTAAACAAGAACTAAAAGAAGAATACGGAATGGGCAAAGCTTCAACAATTGATAAAGAATGGTATGAACAAGCTAATGCTTTGGCTGAATATGTAAAAGGTAAGACTGTTGAAGAAGTAAAAGGTATTGCTGTTGATGAATCAGGAGTTCCGACAGAGGCTGACTTAGTTTCTTCAGTAACTATTAAAATAAATCCTTATAAAGAAGCTATTGAAAAGGCTGTGACGAATGCTCAGAATTTAGGTGCTGATGCTTCTGACAAATTAGGATTGGGAGTTGTGACTACAATCGCTAAATCCAAAGATGCAACAGCTGATGCTGCTGGACTGGCTCAAGCTTATACAACATATACCGTAGCAACATTTGATGCAGACGGAAAAGTAACAAGTGCCATAATAGACGCATCCCAGGCTAACGTAAACTTTGACGCATCAGGTAAAATCACCTCAGATTTAACTGCTGCACCTATAACTAAGGTTGAGTTAGGCGAAGGGTACGGAATGAAAAAGGCTTCAGCGATAGGCAAGGAATGGTATGAACAAGCAGATGCATTTGCAGGATATGTTATAGGTAAGACTGTTGAAGAAATAAAAGGCATAGCTGTAGATGAAACCGGTCATGCTACCGAAGAAGACTTAGTATCTTCTGTTACAGTCGGAATCGAAGACTTCCAAAGCAATTTCGAAAAAGCATTCAAAAATGCAAATATGTAATAATCATTTTGGGGGCAGATAACTGCCCCTTTGTTTTTAAGAGGTGAAAATTGATAAAGAAAATTATTTCCATAATACTGTTGATTTTGATTTTAATTAGTTTAACTGCTTGTGGCGAAAAAGAACTTACTCGATATGAATCGGAATTCATAATGCTATTTGATACTGCGACAAGAATAGTCGGATTTGCAGAAAGCAAAGAAGAGTTTACGGAATATTCTCAAATTATTTATGATAACTTGAAGGAATATCATCAGCTTTATGATATTTATAACGATTATGAGGGTATAAACAATATTAAGACCATCAATGATAACGCAGGAATAAAGCCTGTCAAGGTAGACAAAAGAATAATTGATTTGCTTAAATTCTCAAAGGACTTATATGGGAAAACAAATGGTCAGACAAATATTGCCTTTGGTGCCGTATTAAAAATTTGGCACGAATACAGAACTTTAGGAATAGAAGATCCTGATAATGCAGCCCTTCCTTCCGAAGAGGAGTTAAGAAATGCATCCGCACATACCAATATTGAAGATATAATTATCGATGAAGAACTTTCAACGGTTTTTTTGAAAGATCCGATGATGAGTCTTGATGTCGGTGCAGTAGCAAAGGGATATGCAACTGAACAGGTGAGCAAGACGGTAAGAGACAGCGGAATGACTTCGGGATTATTGTCGGTCGGAGGAAATATACGAGCCATAAATAATAATGTTAACACAAAGGAGCCATGGAATGTGGGAATTCAAAATCCCGATTCCGGAGCAGGGCAATCAGTTTTGGAAATAGTTAAATTAGATGATAAGTCCTTGGTAACAAGCGGCGATTATGAAAGATATTATACGGTGAATGGTGAAAAATATAATCATATAGTAGATCCTGACACATTGTTTCCTTCAAAATATTTTACTTCCGTATCCATAATATGCGAGGATTCAGGTATTGCTGATGCTCTTTCAACGGCAGTGTTCAGCATGCCTTTTGAAGAAGGACTTGAACTTATAAATTCTATACCTGAAACTGAGGCAATGTGGATTTACGGCGATAGAACAGTAAAATACAGCGATAATTTTGAAAGCTTTATCAAAAAATAGCCCATGGCTTTTGATTGACACTAATTGAATAATATTATAGAATAAATAAGCAATCATACCATAGATTGCTTATTTATATTATAAAGGTATAGGGACACTTAAATAGACATAAGAGTAAGATTTTTAGAGCAATGTCCCCGAGGTAAGGTATTTATGAATAAACAGTCGGATTTAAAAATAATATATTCTCATGCTAAAGGATTTGTGAAGTTTTTCTATATATCTGCCGCCGCAACAATACTTAAGGTTGCTGCGGGCTTTGCCGCACCTCAGGTTATAAGATTTACCGTAGACTCTGTTATTGATGATATCCCCATTGATTACATAAGACCGGTTATGAATATGATAGATGATGCGGGCGGCATAGAATTTTTAAAGGAAAATATATGGATATCAGCAGTTTTAATATTGATTTTAGCTGTTATTACAGGAGTAAGCGACTATATAGGAAGAATAACAGCTGCCAAAGGAACAGAGGGCATTATAAAAAATATAAGGGACAAATTATTTGAACATATACAAAGGCTACCTTACAGCTGGCATATTAAAAATCAAACAGGAGATATAATACAAAGATCGACATCGGATGTGGAGGTTGTTCGTACTTTTATAAGCACTCAATTGGTTGAAATGTTCAGAACAGTCATGCTTGTTATAATATCGCTGATTTTAATGTTTTCAATGAATTTAAAGCTTTCTTTGGCGGTCTTGATATTTATACCGGTTGTAGTTCTATATTCCTCAATTTTTTATGGCATATTGTCAAAAAAGTTTTTGGTTGCAGACGAAGCAGAGGGAGAACTTTTTACTGCAATTCAGGAAAATCTGACAGGAGTGCGTGTTGTAAGAGCTTTTGGAAGAGAAAAATATGAAATTGAAAAATTCTCCGAACGAAATAATAATTTTTCCGATTTATGGGTTAAGCTTGGATATCAATTGGGATATTACTGGGGAATCGGTGATTTGGTAACAAGTACACTTCTTATAACCATTGTTGTGTATGGTACTCATTTTGCTGTAAATGATGCAATAACGCTGGGAGAGTTTATGGCATTTGTATCTTATACCGCAATGATTGCATGGCCTCTTCGGAGCTTTGGAAGAATTTTAGGAGAGCTTAGCAAGACTAAGGTTTCTTTGAAAAGAATTTGTGAAATATTAAGAGAGGCTGAGGAATCGGACAGCCCGGATTCCGTGACGCCGGATATTCATAAAGATATTGAATTTAAAAATGTTACATTTAATTATGGCGGAGAAAATTCCGTAGTCAAAAATATCAGTTTTACTATAAAAGCAGGGAGCACATTTGCTATATTGGGAGGTACCGGCTCGGGAAAAACAACGCTCATGCATCTTTTAAACCGTTTGTATGACCTGCCTGAACATATGGGCAGCATTACAATAGGCGGTGTGGACATAAGAAACATTAAAAGAGAATATTTAAGAAAGAATATAGGAATGGTGCTGCAGGAGCCCTTCTTATTTTCACGCACCATCAAGGAAAATATAGCAATAGTCGATTCTGATGCTTCTATGGATGAAATTAAGAATGCCGCATCAATCGCTCGAGTTGACGAATCAATCGAAGAATTTTCAAAAGGTTATGGTACAATTGTAGGGGAAAGAGGGGTAACATTGTCGGGAGGACAAAAGCAAAGAGTAGCAATAGCCCGTATGCTGCTTCAAAAGACGCCCATTATGGTATTTGATGACTCGTTGTCTGCCGTAGATGCCGATACCGATGCAAAGATTCGTTCCTCTCTCAAAGCTAAAAAAGGAAGCTCAACAACTATTTTAATATCTCATCGCATTACTACCTTAATGGAATCCGATACAATTTTAGTCTTGGATAAGGGAGAAGTATCCGATATGGGAACACATGAAGAATTAATAAACAGAGATGGTATCTATAAAGACATTTTTAATGTTCAGATGAATTTATCGGAGGATATTTAGAATGAATTATTATGAGGAAGAAAGCTACAAATCCTTTAATATAAAACCATGGTTGAAATTAGGGAGATTTTTTAAACCATATACAAAGAATATAATCGGCATTATTTTATTAATGCTGCTTACTGCCGCCATGGATTTATCCATTCCCTTATTTCAAAAATATGCAGTGGATAATTTTATAGTAAGAAAAACTACGGCTGGGATAAATAGTTTTATTGCTCTTTATATAACAGCTTCAGTAATAATGGCTTTATCCGTAACTGTATTTGCACGTATGGCAATAACTGTCGAAATGCATATAGGAATGGATTTGAGGAAGGAAATATTCGTGCATCTTCAAAACCTTTCGTTATCATATTACAATACGACACCTGTCGGTTATATAATGGCAAGAACCTTAAGCGATACAAATAAAATCGGAACCATGATCGCATGGGGATTGGTGGATGTATTTTGGTCATTTGCCTATGTAATAGGTG
>DAIMMU010000085.1:0-10905 GCA_036720515.1 Sedimentibacter sp. | reverse complement strand
ATTACCCGGGTAATATATTGTTGATTTCTGTCGAAAACCTAAATGAAGATGAAGACATAACAATAACAACAGATGCTGTAAAAATTGACAATGAAATTTATACCTACAAGGATAAAAATTATTTTATACTTCCAATTGATCTGTATGCTCAGCCGGGAGAGTATAAAATTATTGCCGCCATAAATAAAGGTACTGAAAATGAATATACGCTGGAAAAAACACTGACTGTTGCAAACAAGAGCTTTAAAACACAATATCTTACGGTCAGTGAAGAAATGAATGACACAAATAACGATAATGCGGCAATTTTTGAATTTGCCCAGCTTGTTAAGCCTGCAAGAACAGAATCGGTAAATAAGAAGCTCTGGGAAGGTACATTTGTGATGCCTGTGGAAGGAGAGCTGACAACCGATTTTGCGGAAATAAGGTATATTAACAATGAACCTTCTTCGTCAAGACATTCGGGGCTTGATTTGGCAGCACCTACAGGAACTGACGTCAAGGCTCCGAATAACGGAATAGTGGCATTTTCCATGGAAGGACTTCTTTCTCCCGGAAATACGGTGGTTATTGATCATGGATTGGGGCTATTCACTTCCTACTACCACTTAGATACAATCAGTGTAAAGAAAGGTGATGAGGTCAAAAAGGGGGATATAATCGGAACAGTAGGCACCACAGGATTTTCAACGGGTCCTCACTTACATTATGCGGTAAGCATATACAATATATATGTAAACCCGTATCAGACCTTAAGCGGTATAATTGACTAAAAAATGTTTACCTTATATGATTTGTGGTATATAATTAATATAGTCTTTAAGGAGGTTATCATGGAGTATATAGGATATGCCTGGCTTGGTACAGTGGTTGCCTGTGTAATAATAGAAGCTATAACCGTCAATTTAACGACAATATGGTTTGCTGTCGGTGCGATTGTTGCATGGCTGGTTTATTTGACTGGCTTAAGCTTAGAAGTGCAAATAGTGGTTTTTTTGTTGGTTTCCATAGTATGCCTTATATTTACAAGACCGATTGCAATGGAGAAACTAAAGGTCGGAAGAATTAAAACCAATGCCGATTCATTAATAGGGCAATCCTTTAAGGTTGAATCGAGAATTGATAATATTAACAATACGGGAACTGTAAATGTAAAAGGGCAGATGTGGGCTGCAAGGTCTGTTGATGACCAAGTAATTGAAAAGGATGAAATTGTAGTTATTAAAAAAATTGTAGGCGTTAAGCTTATAGTTGAAAAATAAGGAGGAATTATGGAATATTTAGGTTTAGTAATATTATTATTTATAGCGGTTGTTTTATTGGCAGCAAATATTAGGATAGTACCTCAGGCAAGTGCCTATGTCATAGAGCGTCTTGGAGCCTATCAAACAACCTGGGGAGTAGGAGTGCATGTGAAGGTTCCGTTGATTGACAGAGTTGTTAAGAAAATATCGCTGAAGGAACAGGTGGTTGATTTTCCGCCGCAGCCTGTAATTACCAAGGATAATGTAACAATGCAGATTGATACCGTAATATTTTTTCAAATAACCGATCCTAAATTTTATACTTATGGTGTCGAAAGACCCTTATCAGCCATTGATTATTTAAGTGCAACAACACTACGAAATATAATCGGTGATTTGGAGCTTGACGAAACATTAACTTCAAGAGAAATAATAAATACACAAATGCGTGCTGTTTTAGACGATGCCACTGATCCTTGGGGAATAAAAATTAACCGTGTTGAAGTTAAAAATATATTGCCTCCGAAAGAAATTCAAAATGCCATGGAAAAACAAATGAAGGCTGAAAGAGAAAAAAGAGAAGCTATTTTAATTGCCGAAGGACAAAGAAATTCAGCCATATTGGTTGCTCAAGGGAAAAAAGAATCCTTGATACTTGAAGCAGAAGCAGAAAAACAAGCAGCTATTTTAAGAGCAGAAGCTAAAAAGGAAGCTTCCATCAGAGAGGCAGAGGGTGAAGCGGAAGCAATTTTAAGTATTCAAAAAGCAACCGCGGAAGGTTTAAAAATGATTAAGGATGTTGAGCTTAACAAAGAAGTTCTTACATTTAAGAGTTTTGAATCCTTTGAAAGGGCAGCAAACGGTCAGGCAACCAAAATAATAATACCTTCGGAAATTCAGGGTCTTGCGGGACTATCAAAAGGATTGGCGGAAATTATAAAGCAATAAAAAATGCGCTCTGCGGCGCATATGGATTAAGTCATACTGAGCGCAGGCAAAGAATCTCAAGAGATTCTGAATGCCGCGCTGCAGGATGATTTTTTATTTGAATATATCCTTTGAGAAAGTAATTTTATTTCTGTTTTGTACGAATTTATCCGACATTATGCTCTGAACAATTAATACAACTCCCAATGCTGCAATAATATCACCTATACTTACAACAAACCAGTTTCCCACAGGAATTATAATGCCTAAAAAGCTCAATGATGCAGCTTCCGAGGATGTATAAAACAACAATTTGCCTTTGCTTAAAAGTTCGGTTACTTCTGAACCGTATATTTGACCCGCAGCCTCAGGCGAAAGAGGAAATTTAAATTTGTTTACCAAAAATGAAAATAAGTTTAATGAAAGACCTATTAGTGGAATAAACATAAACTTAATATTTAAATTTGCAATTAAGAATAATCCGGTTAATATCATTGATCCTATGAGAAATCCGGAGTATAAAAATGAGTCATAATCGTATAATCCCAAATTTATAACAATAATACCCAAGTAAAATAAGGCAGAAACGTAAATCAGAGGTCTGAAACTGAAATTGATATAAGATAGCCTGCATATTTTTCCCCTTCTTATAAAGCCTATAATTATTCCTAATATCAAAGCTTCAAAAAACATAATTGCCTCCATTACATAGAACTATAATAATTTTACAATATATATCTGATTATATCAACCCATATTTGTCAAAATTCGCGGGTTTATTATTCAAAGTAAAATAGCAGTCTCAGCACATTGGATTTAATTTATAAATTCGCGTTCATAAATGAATATTGACTGGGTAAAATATCTATGTTATTATTTTTGTAATTATTTAGCTTACTTAGGAGGTTTTTACTTTGTTAGAAGAAGACTCGATATGGGGTCCATTGGTTTTACAATTAATATTGATTTTCATTAATGCACTTTTTGCATCTGCGGAAATTGCAGTTATATCCATGAATGATAACAGAATGGATAAAATGGCGCAAGAAGGAGATAAGCGGGCTATTAAGCTTTTAAAGCTTACTGATCAGCCGTCGCAGTTTCTTTCCATAATTCAGGTTGGAATTACATTGGCAGGATTTTTCGGCAGTGCTTTTGCCGCAGATAACTTTTCGGGTAAATTAACAGACTTGCTTATACGAATGGGTTTAAATGTTCCGGCAAACACGTTAAATACGATTTCGGTCATAATCATAACCTTGATATTATCATATTTTACATTGGTATTCGGTGAACTTGTTCCCAAAAGAGTGGCAATGAAAAATGCGGAAAAATTAGCTTTGTTCATGGCAGGTCTTTTGTATCTGATTGCAAGGTTGTTCGCACCCCTGGTATGGCTGCTCACGGCATCTACCAACGGAATATTGAGATTATTAGGTATTGACCCTGATTCTGAAGATGAAAATGTAACAGAAGAAGATATTCGCATGATGGTTGATGTTGGAAGTGAAAAAGGATCAATTAATGAAAACGAGAAAGAAATGATTCAAAATGTTTTTGAATTTGATAATAAAACCGCCGAAGAAGCTATGACCCACAGAACGGAAGTAGATATATTGTGGCTTGATGAAACGGAGGACGAATGGGCTGCAAAGATTGCAGAGAGCAGGCATTCAAGGTATCCTGTATGTGACGGCAGCGCAGACAATATTATCGGTGTTTTGAATGTGAAGGATTATTTCAGAATTGAAGATAAAAGCAGAGAAAATATTATGAAGAGGGCTGTAAAACCTGCTTATTATGTTCCTGAAACGGTGAGGACAGATATTTTGTTCCAAAATATGAAAAAAAGCAGAAATCATTTTGCGGTTGTTTTTGATGAATACGGCGGTATGAGCGGAGTTATCACCATGAATGATTTGCTGGAACAAATTGTAGGTAATATAGACGATGATTTTTTAAATCCGCAAGAAGCGGAAATTGAACAAACAGCAGAAAATACATGGAGAATTAAAGGTTATGCATATTTGGACGATGTATCCAAAGAACTTGACATAGCCCTTCCCGATGAGGATTTTGACACATTCGGAGGATTGGTTTTCGGTGTTTTAGGCATTATTCCGGAGGATGGCAGCACGTTGGAATTAGAGGAATACGGGCTTAAAATAGTTGTTACCGAAATTAAGGGGCGAAGGCTGGAAACGGCAATAGTATACAAAATATTAGACAATGATAATGAATAAAGATACTCTTAAGCAATATCATGTATTATCTAATACAAGGAGGAAATATGGATTATATATTAAGCAGATTATTATTCCTGCCGGGAATATTGTTGGGAATATCGATTCATGAATTTTCACATGGTTATGCAGCAGTGAAGATGGGTGACAATACACCGCTTTTGCAGGGCCGTATAACATTAAATCCGATAAAACATATAGATCCCATGGGATTTATGTGTTTGCTTTTGTTTGGCTTCGGCTGGGCTAAGCCGGTAATGATAAATTCCAGGAATTTCAAGAATCAAAGGAGAGATGATGCGATTGTATCATTGGCAGGACCTGCCGCAAACTTTATAACAGCTTTTTTATTTATGCTATTTATTAAATTAACAGATATGTTTATGCCTTATTCCATGCTGAGGCAGGTAATATTTGAAGTATTGATTAGCACAGTCTATATTAATTTGGTTCTCATGGTATTTAACCTTCTTCCCATACCTCCACTTGACGGACATCATATATTAGGCAGTATAGGAGGGGCAAAAGTATGGAATTTTTATTACAAATATTATGATCACCTTAGATTTTTAATGCTTTTATTGATAGTATTCAGGGGAATAGGAAGAATAATAGATCCCGTTATCAATATATTGTATAATTTATTGTTTTCAATATTTTTTTAGGTGAACGATGGAAGCTAAAAAGGAATTAAGAAGAGGAATACTTAATATAAGAAATAATATGGATATTGAAGACGTAAAGAATAACAGCAGAGTAATAACTGATAAAATTACTAATTCAGATATTTTCAAACAAAGCAAGGTTGTTTTTATTTACATGGATTTTAAGAATGAAGTAATGACATCACAGCTTATTAAACATATGCTGTCAGTAAACAAGCGTGTAGTCATACCGTATACGGATACAGTGAATACTGTGCTGATTCCCTCTGAAATAACAAAGGAAGCTGATTTAAAGCTGAATCCTTTCGGTTATTACGAGCCTGAGAATATTTTGCCGGTAGACCCTGAAGAAATTGATTTGGCAATAATTCCGGGTGTAGTGTTTGATAAAAGTCTAAATAGAATCGGTTTTGGGAAGGGATATTATGACAGGATTTTAAACAAATTAAAACTATCGGCGAAAAAGGTGGCTGTGGCACACGAATTTCAGGTGCTTGAATCTATACCCAATGAAGAGCATGACGTTAAGATGGACATGATAATTACAGAGAAAAGCGTCCGGGACAGCGTGGACATATATTAATGTCCCTCCGTGTGTTATCTTGCTATTGTAATTACATAAACCTTTGATACACCAAAGTTTAACAGTGTTTTGGAACATTCATCGGCAGTGGAGCCTGTTGTGTATACATCATCTACCAACAGCACATTGCTGTTTTTTATTTTTTCATATTTATGTGGTGATTTTATAGCAAAAGCACCAATTAAGTTTTTTCTTCGTTCCTCCTTGCTCTGTTGGCTTTGCTTAGTTGTCTTCTTAGCCCTTTTAAGAACATCAGCATAAGGAATGAACAATTTATCGGAAAGATATTTTGCAATCAATTCGGACTGATTGTAGCCTCGTGTGCGCATTTTAGATTTATGAAGCGGCACGGATGCTATATAATCAAAATCAATATAATCCATATCATTCATATAGTTAAAAAGGCAGTTTCCAAAAAACTTATAAAAGTACGGCTTATTGTAATATTTAAAGTTATAGATGCTGTCTTTTATAATTCCTTCATATAAAAAGGGAGCCTTGGATATTTCGAAGCTTCTGTCATATACATTACAGTCGGGACAAAGACAATCCGCAGTATCATAGTTAATCTGTTTGGAGCATTTGATGCAGACAGGCGGCACAATTCTTCTAAGCTTTTTCTCGCAATCGGCACAAATGTACTTTTCATTTATGGATTCATCATATATATTACATATAAAGCATGTGTTTTTTTCAGGATACAAAAGTTCTAAAAATGATTCAAAATATCTCTTCATTTTACCCTCCCTGTGAGACAGAAAGACAGCAGGCGTAATTAGATATCCCACCTGATGTACGCCCCCACTGACCCAAGCCTGTAGTCAAGAGCTGAATAACGCTTGTTTATTTTATTGTTTTCAATCATCTCTTCCATGTATTTTTCTTTTCCCACAAGTACTACCAACTGTTTTGCTCTTGTTATGGCAGTATAGAATAAATTTCGTGTAAGAAGCATGGGCGGTCCCCATACCATGGGCATAATTATAACGGGAAATTCACTTCCCTGACTTTTATGTACTGTTGTAGCATAGGCAAGAATCAATTCATCCAATTGGCTGAAGGAATACACTACTTCCTTGTCATCATCAAATTGGACATGCAATTCCTGTTCTGATTCGTCAATGAATAATATAACGCCTATATCACCGTTATAAATGCCTTCTCCGGTTACTAAGCTATTATCCGACAGCTTCCACTCAGCCTGGTAGTTATTTTTTACCTGCATTACCTTATCGCCTACCCTGAATATGTATTTACCGAATACTTTTTCTTTTTTTGATTTAGAGGGAGGATTAACCGCAGCCTGAATTTTTCTGTTAAGCTCTATAACTCCTGCATCGCCTTTTTTCATGGGAGAAAGAACCTGTATATCCTTAGACGGAATCAGATTGTATTTAGCAGGCAGACGGTTCTTATACAAATCAACTATCAGCTCTACAATGTCATTTAAATTGTTTTCTCTCATAAAATAAAAATCCGAATCTTTTTTATTTAGTATGGGCATGGTTCCTTTGTTTACCGCATGTGCATTCTGAACAATCATACTTCCTGCCGACTGCCGGAATATCATATCAAGACGTATTGTTTTAATTGTGTTGCTTTTAATTATGTCGGATAAAACATTGCCTGCTCCCACTGAGGGCAGCTGGTCCACATCTCCTACCATTATTAGTCTGGTGCCTTTTTTAAGGGCTTTAAGCAAATTGTTCATAAGCAATATATCTACCATGGACATTTCGTCAACAATTACAGCATGACAGTCTAAGGGAGAATTTTCGTTTTTATTAAATGTTAAATTGCTGTCATCTTCGCCGTAAGCATATTCCAGCATGCGATGAATTGTTTTTGCTTCTCTTCCCGTTGACTCGGTTATGCGTTTTGCTGCTCTTCCGGTCGGAGCACACAGAAGAACTTTTTTATTCATTATTTCAAATATTTTAATAATTGATAATATTATTGTTGTTTTTCCGGTTCCCGGGCCGCCTGTTATAACGGTAGCACCGTTTAAAACGGATTGTACTATTGCTTCTCTCTGCATTTCCGTAAGTGAAATTGAGTCATTTTCGACTGAGTTTAAATGTTCAAGGACTTCCTTTTCTGAAATATTGAAATCCATTCCTGCCAAATTTATCAGATTTTTGCACACATTTACTTCTGCTGTATGATAGGGAAGATAGTATACTACAGCTTCAGCATTGATTGTTTCAATATGAATTTTATCTGTAAATGCCATGTTACGTATTTCGTCTTCCGCAGCTTCAATCGTTGTCTCAAGGAGGTTTGCGGAACTGTTTACCAATAAGCTGTAGGGTACATAAGTATGACCTCTTGCTGCATATTCCGATAATACATATTTTACGCCTGAAGATATCCTGTAGGGTGAGTCTTTTTCCACACCTAATGATGAGGCAATTTTGTCGGCAAGCTTAAAACCAATGCCGTATATATCTTCAGACAGCCTGTATGGATTTTCTTTTATTACAGCAACTGTATTTTTCCCGTATTCCTTATAAATTCTGACTGAGTAGTTGGTGCTGATATTGTGACTTTGCAAAAACATCATAATTTCTTTTATATCAGCCTGTTCGGCAAAGCTTTTTGCAATCATGTCCGCCTTTTTTTCGCCGATTCCCTCTATTTCGGTAAGTTTAATAGGATTGTTCTGAATGATGTCAAATGTGTCTTTTTTAAATGCTTCAACTATTTTTTTTGCCGTAAAAATTCCTATCCCCTTTATTAAACCGGAGGACAGATAATTTTCAATTTGTTCCAGATCTGTTGGCAGAATGGTATTATATATTTCCACTTGGAATTGCTCGCCGTATTTCGGATGCTTAATTCTTTTTCCAAACACTTCAATATTCTCGCCGTCTACATCAGTGCCAAAAATACCGGTCAATGTTACTAATTCATTTTTTGATTCCAGCAAAGCAACGGTGTATCCGTTTTCGTTGTTTCTAAAAATAGTTTCAACTATTGTGCCTTTCAGACTTTCCATCAAATGCTCCTTAATATAATTGGGGGACATTCCTCTATTGACTATCCCACAGAGACTATCTTGCAATTGAGGTGTGTCCCCCTACCGCTATAAATTATACCACAAAAATAACAGTATGGAATATATCATTTTATCCGAAATTCGCAATTTTCTCTTTAAAAGAATAAAAAACTGTGATAAACTAATTCTCAGTTTAAATGTATTGGGACACACCTTTTAAGGAAGGGGGACACACCTCTACTTTAGGGATAGTCTATGAGGGTAAGAGGAATGTCCCCGTACTTAGGGATAGTCTTTGAGGGTAGGAGGAATGTCCTTGTCTTAGGGTGAATCTTTGAGGGATAGGAGATATACCAAAATATATATTAATCGTAGGAAAGGAATAAATATGTCTAAGGAAAATTTTATTAAAGGTGCTGCAATATTAGGTATTGCAGGGTTAGTAGTAAAAATATTGGGGGCAGTTTACAGAATACCTCTGACAAATTTAATAGGTACGGAAGGAATAGGTTATTACCAGCCTGCCTATAATATATATAATCTATTGCTTGTGGTGTCTCTGTCGGGATTTCCTACGGCAATTGCAAAGATGGTTTCGGAAAGGAGGGCTCTTTATAACTACGAAGGTGCATACCAGGTCTACAAAGTAGCAAGATGGGGTTTATTTTTAATAGGGCTGATTTCATCTGTTTTTGTGCTCTTATTTGCCCGTAACCTTGTATCATTCCTTGGTTTTCCAGGCTCCTACTATTCTATGATAGCCTTGGTTCCTGCATTGTTTGCAGTGCCTTTGTTATCTGCATACAGAGGGTTTTTCCAGGGATCCCAAAATATGACCCCCATTGCCCTATCCCAGCTGATTGAGCAGGTATTTAGGGTTGCCGTCGGTCTGTATTTAGCATATGCCTTGGTAGGAAAAGGGCTTGAAGAAGCCGCTGCGGGAGCTACATTCGGTGCATCTGCGGGAGGATTTGCGGCTCTTATATTGATTTATTTAATGTTTTTATTAAGCAGAAAAACAATTAAGGCAGAAATTGATTCTTCAGAGCATAATAAAACAGAGTCTGTATGGTTCATAGTCAAGGAGCTTTTATATATTGCTATTCCGATAACAATCGGTGCCTCAATCGCGCCTTTGATGGGTAACATGGATTCATACATTGTTTCAAACAGACTTACGGCAATAGGATATAATGATGTTCAGATTGCTGATATGTTTGGAGAATTAAGCGGTACGGCACAGACGTTGATTAATTTTCCGCAGGTATTTTCCACAGCGGTTGCAATGAGCTTAGTTCCTACAATTACAGAAGCATTTACCAACAAGCAAAAAACTGCGTTAAATTTAACCGCAAATGCAGGGGTAAAAATGTCATTAATTATAGGACTTCCATGCGGAATAGGTTTATTCATGTTAGCGGAACCCATAATTGCACTGCTTTATGCATCTATCGGGCCAGAAAAGCATGCAAGTTCCGGAGAACTTTTGGAGATATTAGCAATAGGAGTAATTTTCTTAACATTGGTTCAGGCTTTTACTGCAATACTCCAATCTATAAACAAACAGTTTAAGCCTGTTAAAAACTTGGCTTTGGGATTGGTTGTAAAAGTAATTTTATCCTATATATTAATCGGAATACCGGGTATAAATATAAAGGGTGCTGCAATAAGCACAACGGTTGCGTATTTATTTGTAGCTCTTTTAAACTGGCACGATATAAATAAAACTAAAATTAAAATTAATTTAATCAAGGTATCTTCAAGAACACTTTTATCTTCAGCAATTATGGCGGTTGCCGTATGGGTATCATTCATGTTTTTAAACTCAGCTTTGGGAAGCCAAAACTTAGCAACATTAGGTTCCATAACAATTGCGGTTGTAATATATGTAATTTGCTTATTTATCACCGGAGCAATTACCAAGGAAGATCTTGAATTGATACCAAAGGGAGAAAAATTAAAGAAATTTGTGAGGAAATAAAATGAACACAATTCAAATAATCGGATTAGGTGCAGGAAGCGGGGAGGATTTGACTGTCAGGGCTCATAATGCACTTTCTGAAAAAATACCTACATTTGCAAGGACGGATCGTCACCCGATAGTTAATGAATTAAGAAAAGATATGGATATTGAAAGCTTTGATGATTATTTTGAAAAATATGAGACATTTGATGAAGTTTACGAAAAAATGACTTTTAAGCTTATAGAACTATCAAAACAATATGGAAAAATTAATTATTGCAC
>DAIMMU010000084.1:0-11067 GCA_036720515.1 Sedimentibacter sp. | reverse complement strand
GTTTACGGCATAATCATCGGTTTCGGCACAATCATTCCGGGCATCAGCGCATCTATAATTCTAATGTATATGGGAGCCTATGAAATAGTTATAGCTGCAATTTCCAACATACAGATAGTTGTTATTTTTTATCTTGGAATAGGATTTGTAATCTCTGTGTTATTATTCGCAAAAATAATATGTATTCTTTTTGAAAAAGCATACGGTATCACATATTATACAATATTGGGTCTTGTTTTAGGCTCTGTGGTCTCCATATTCCCGGGTTTTGAATTTACCGCGGATTACTTTCTTAACTTCGTAATTCTAATTGCATGCTGGGTTTTGTCATACTCCTTGAGCCGCATAAAGATTAATAAATAGAGTGTGAATATTCTATGCAGATAATATTGTTGGAATATGTTGCAAAAAAGTTTCATTTTATTGAAAAGTTAATAGTAATCTCAAATAAATATTGACTGAGCCAAAGCTTAGTGGTAAAATTTATATAGAATAATAATTCATTAATAGGGAGGTGAATCGGACTCAAATATCATTATTCATTATCTTTATTTCTATATTTTTTATTCTAAATATATTTAAAGGAGGTTTGAATTTATGGTTACTTTTATGATCGGTATTATAATTCTTATCGGCGGCGGATTTTTGTATGGTAATTTTTGTGAAAAGGTTTTCGGACCTGACGACAGACAGACACCGGCAGTTACAAAAGCGGACGGAGTAGACTTCGTGGTAATGAAAAAATGGAAAAACTCCTTGATTAATCTTCTTAACATTGCAGGAACAGGACCTGTTTTGGGACCAATACAGGGTATTTTGTTTGGACCAATCGCATTCCTGACTATACCTATAGGCTGTGTTCTTGCAGGTTCAATGCATGACTATTTCTCCGGAATGATTTCAATGCGTAACGGCGGAGCGCAAATGCCTAAGCTTATTAAAAAATATTTGGGCAATAAGGTGTTCGGTATATACAATATTATTATTTGGATACTGATGTTATTGGTTGGTGTTGTTTTCGTGTATACACCCGGAGACTTGATTGTATCTGAATTGCTGAAACAAGAAGCAGTTGCGGCAAATCCTACGACTTGGATTGTTTACGCATGCATTTTCTTATACTATATTGTTGCAACGATATTCCCGATAGATGCAATAATCGGCAGAGTATATCCTATATTCGGTGCATTCCTGATTATTTCGGCTGTCGGTATTTTCTTAGGCATATTATTCGGAGGAGGACAATATTTGACAAACTTGTCTTTGACCGGAGGTATCTTTAGTCAGCATCCCGGTGGATTGCCATTTATTCCGGTATTCTTTATAACGGTTGCCTGCGGTATTTTGTCAGGATTCCACGCTACTCAGAACACTTTGATTTCAAGAACCGTTTCAAGTGAAAAAGAAGGTAAAATGACATTCTACAACATGATGCTTGTTGAAGGCTTCATAGCAATGTGCTGGGCAGGCGGTGCCATGGTATTGTTCAATAAGGGCACGGAGATGTCCACAAGCGCCACATTGATGGTAGGACTTGTATCAAGAGATTTCTTAGGCAACTTCGGAGCAATCTTTGCTATAATCGGTGTTATTGTTCTTCCGATAACATCGGGAGATACAGCATTCAGAGGTCTTAGATTAATGGTTGCCGAACAATTTAACATTGACCAGACATCTGCAAATAAGAGAGTAAGCTTAAGTATTGCATTCTTTGTTCCTGCAGCTATCATTCTTTATATTGCTAAAACAAATCCTGCCGGATTCTCAATTTTGTGGAGATACTTTGCATTTACAAACCAATTTGTTGCAACATTTGCATTGGCAACAATATCAATTTACCTTTACATTAACGGCAAGAATTATTTGGTATCGCTGATACCCGGAACATTCTACTTCTTCATTACGTTAAGCTTCATATTTAATGCAAAAATCGGTTTTAACTTAGAGAAATTGCTTGGAATGGATCCTGCAACATACACCGCATCATATGCATTGGCGGCTCTGTGCTGCGTACTTTATATATGGTTTGTAAGAAAAAGAGCGGCAAGTCAAAAGGATCAAATACTGCAAAACGTATTATCATAATAAGCTATATCATAACTGTCTCCCGTTATCGGGGGGCAGTTTTTTATTGACGAAATTTATAGAATGTGATAACATAAAAAAATCGAAGCCAATATTTTTACTTTTTAATTTAAGAATTGGCACTATATTTTACTTCTTAGGAGGGAAAGATGACAACATTTTTAGTCGGAATTATTATTCTTATTGTCGGCGGTTATTTTTACGGTGCATATTGTGAAAAAGTGTTCGGTCCTGATGACAGAAACACACCGGCAATTACTAAAGCGGACGGAGTTGACTTCGTCGTAATGAAAAAATGGAAAAACTCATTGATCGAATTGCTTAATATTGCAGGAACAGGTCCTATATTCGGAGCAATTCAGGGAATCTTGTTCGGACCTATAGCATTTATTACAATACCGGTTGGTTGCGTACTTGCGGGTTCAATGCATGATTATTTCTCAGGAATGATTTCAATGCGTAACGGCGGAGCACAAATGCCTAAATTAATTAAAAAATATTTAGGAAACGGCGCTATCAAAATTTATAACTTCTTCTTATGGATTCTGATGTTCCTTGTAGGGGTTGTATTTGTTTATACACCGGGAGATTTAGTTGTGACTCAAGTTTTGGGACAAGAAGCTTCAGTATCCAATCCTGTAGTTTGGATTGTTTACGGCGGAATATTTGTTTACTATTTAATAGCTACATTATTCCCTATCGATGCAATAATCGGAAGAATATATCCGATTTTCGGAGCATTCCTGGTTCTTTCGGCAATAGGAATATTTGGCGGTGTAATAATGGATGGAGGAGCAAATTTAACTAATTTATCATTTGCGACAAATCCATTTACAATGCATCCCGGTAAATTACCGTTCATACCTGTATTCTTTATCACCGTTGCATGCGGTATAATGTCAGGCTTCCACGCTACACAGGCTACTTTGATTTCCAGAACAGTGAAGAATGAAAAAGAAGGAAGAATGACATTCTTTAACATGATGCTTGTGGAAGGCTTTATAGCTATGGCATGGGCAGCAGGAGCAATGGTATTGTTCGGAAGAGGAACAGACATGGCTACAACTCCAACTGTAATGGTTGGTTTGGTATCGAGAGAATTTTTAGGTACGGTAGGCGGAATGATAGCGGTAATAGGAGTTATAGTATTGCCTATAACATCGGGAGATACGGCATTCAGATCACTACGACTTATGGTTTCGGAGCAGTTTAACATAAATCAGCAGGTTTCAAGAAACAGAATAATTACAACAGCTTGCCTGTTCGTTCCTGCAGTATTTGTATTGTACTATGCAAAATCGAGTCCTCAGGGATTTAACATCTTATGGAGATACTTCGCGTTTACAAACCAATTCGTTGCTACATTTGCATTAGGTACAATTGCTGTTTATCTGTATATCCACGGAAAGAATTACCTTGTTGCATTATTGCCGGGTATATTCTATATTTTCGTAACACTAAGCTTCATATTCCATGCACCTATCGGATTAAAGTTAGACGAAAGATTAGGCCTGGATCCTGCAAGCTATACAGCATCATTCATAGTTGCTGCAATTATTTCTGTAGGTTATGTATGGTTTATTAAGAAACATGGAGAATCAAACAAAGAGCATATTTTGAAAAATGTAATATCATAACGAAGTTTGTTCCATGAAACATATTGTCAATAATATAAGGGCTGCCTGAGGCAGCCTTTATATTTTGTATGTCTCACCCTTTTACAAACTCATTTACAAATACTTTAATATTTGATACAATCTACTTAATATACAAGGAAAAGGTGTTTTAATGGAAAAAATAATCAGCTTCTTATTTAGAAGAGTCACCTTGGTATCACTGGCAATTTTAGCTCAGATAATTACATTGTCGTTAACGGTATGGAGATTCAGCAAATATTTCCTGTTGTTTGACTTGATTTTCTTGGTTATCAGTGTTTTAGCGGTATTATACATATTAAATCGTAAAATCGATCCCACATACAAAATTGCATGGATTATACCAATTATGATTTTTCCCGTTTTTGGCGGCTTGTTTTACGTTCTGCTGGGAGGAACAGGAATATCCAACCGAATGAAAAATAAGATGCATTTAATAATTGATAAAATGAAAGAATGCCTTTATCAGCATCCTGTTACCATTGATAATCTCAAAAAGGTAAATAAAATTGCTTTTAACCAGGCTAAATATATAGAGAAATATTCTTCCTGCCCTGTTTATGATAATTCAGCAACAAAGTTTCTGCCCTCAGGGGAGGAGTTTTTTAAGCACTTGATCGAAGAATTGAAGAAAGCTGAAAAATACATATTTTTAGAATTCTTTATAATAGAAGAAGGACTGATGTGGAATACAATTTTAGACATATTAAAAGAAAAAGCAAAATCGGGCTTGGATGTCAGAGTTGTTTATGACGATTTCGGATGTGTAACAAAGCTTCCAAGGGGATACAATAAAACGTTAGAGGGATTCGGAATTAAATGCAGCGTCTTTAACCCCTATATTCCGGTTTTGTCATTTCGTCTGAATAACAGAAACCATAGAAAAATAGCAGTAATAGATGGGAAAACAGCATATACTGGGGGGGTAAATTTAGCTGATGAATATATTAATGCCGTTGAAAAATTCGGACACTGGAGAGACAGTGTAATAGAAATAAAAGGAGATGCCGTATGGAGCTTAACGGTAATGTTTTTATCCATGTGGAGCTACCTGAGGAAAACCGATGAAGACTACGATTACTTCAAGCCTGCAGATTATGACCAAAGCGTTGAATGCCACGGATATGTGCAGCCATTCGATGACAGCCCCTTAGACGATGAGCATGTCAGTGAAGCCGTTTATTTAAATTTGATCAATCAGGCTGAAAAGTATATTTATATAGAAACACCCTACCTAATCATTGATAATAAAATGATGGTTGCACTCTCGATGGCTTCCAAAAGAGGAGTGGATGTAAGAATACTTACTCCCCACATACCGGACAAATGGTATGCATTTGCAGTCACCCAATCAAATTATGAAGAATTGTTGGAAACAGGAGTGTCTATTTATCAATACACACCCGGTTTTAATCATGGCAAAACATTTATCGTTGACGATGACTATGCGGTGGTAGGTACGATTAATTTGGATTACAGAAGCCTTTACCTGCATTTTGAATGCGGTGTGTGGATGTTTAACACGGACAGTGTCTGGCAGGTAAAAAACAGCACATTGGAGGCTTTAAAAATAAGCAGACAAGTAACGTTAGAGGATATTAAAAATACTCCTAAAATCAGAAAATTAGGAAGAGCGGTTTTTAAAATATTTGCACCGTTAATGTGAGGATTTACATGGGAAAAAACATTAAGTTTTACTGGACATTATTTTCATCAGCATTTTCGCTCAGTGCTTTTACTATCGGCGGAGGATATGTAATAGTACCTCTCATGAGAAAAAAATTTGTAGAAGAGCTTAAATGGATTGATGACGAGGAAATGCTTAACTTAGTTGCCATATCCCAGTCGGCACCGGGGCCTATAGCGGTTAATGCTTCCATTATGGTTGGCTACAGACTTGCGGGAGTATTGGGAGCTTTTATCACTACAGTTGGAACTGTCCTGCCGCCGTTAATAATAATAACGGCAATATCAAAATTTTATGCTTCTTTTAAAGAAAACCGTGTTGCAAACGCACTTCTGTTAGGTATGCGTGCGGGAGTGGCTGCCGTGATAATTGATGTAATAATAAAAATGTCAAAAGATATAATCAAAAGCAAAAATATTATATCTGTGACAATTATGATTGTTGCCTTGATTGCCGCTGTAATTTTTGAAATAAATGCTGCCTTGATAATTATATTAAGCGGTGCCTTCGGAGCATTTTACTATAATTATTTGAAAAAGGAAGGTGAGCATAAATGATTTATTTAGATATTTTCATAAGTTTTTTTCAGATAGGACTTTTCAGTATCGGCGGAGGTTATGCAGCCCTCCCCTTAATAGAAAATCAGGTTTTGGAAGTTCATAAATGGCTTACCATTGAAGAATTTGCTGACTTATTAACCATATCACAGATGACACCGGGACCTATTGCACTTAATGCATCGACATTTGTGGGAACAAAGGTTGCGGGACTTTCAGGAGCCGTTATTGCAACAATAGGATGTGTCACACCCTCATGTATAATCGTATTGATTCTTTCTTATTTTTATTTTAAATATAAGAATTTATCATCCGTTCAAGGCATATTGAAGGGTTTGAGACCTGCGGTGGTATCACTTATAGCATCTGCGGGAATATCAGTTCTTATGCTGACCATATTTAAAACAGAGGTAACATCCTTGGCAAATATTAAATTGAGCGATATTAATTTTATTTCAATAATAATGGTGGCAATAAGTGTTTTTATACTAAGGAAATACAAGATAAATCCTATAAAAGTTATGGTTGGAACGGGAATAATAGGGATTTTGACATATGGTTTGTTTTGATTCCATGACAGCAGGGAATGAACAAATTGGTGATGGAGCCTGAAAAAGGAGAAAAAATGACAGGTAATAAATTTACTCATCTTCATCTGCATACCGAATACAGCCTTCTTGACGGGGCATGCAGAATAAAAGAACTGATTAAAAGAGCCAAGGAATTAAATATGAATTCCTTGGCAATAACCGATCATGGAAGCATGTATGGAGTAATTGAATTTTACAAACAGGCAAAAAAGGAAGGAATTAAGCCCATACTTGGTTTCGAAGCATATATATCTCCCCGTAAAATGACCGATAAGGATCCGCAGAAGGATAAGAATCAGTATCATTTGGTGCTGCTTGCTGAAAATGAGGAAGGCTGGCAAAATATAATTAAGCTGTGCTCAATAGGCTTTGTGGAGGGCTATTACTATAAACCGAGAATAGACCATGAAACATTGAGGAAATACAAAAACGGAATTATTGCGTTGAGTGCATGCCTTGCGGGAGAAGTGCAGTCATATTTATTGGAAGATAATTATGATGAAGCATTAAAAACTGCTTTATTGTATAAGGATATATTCGGTGAAAACAACTTTTTTCTTGAAATGCAGGATCACGGCATGGAAGAACAAAAAGCCGTGAACAATTCCTTGATTAAAATCAGCAAAGCCACAGGCTTAAAATTGGTTGCAACAAATGATGTCCATTACATAAACAAAGAAGACGCTTACTTTCACGATGTTCTCCTATGCATTCAGATACAAAAAACAATCGCGGATGAAGACAGGATGAAATTCCCCTCAGACGAGTTTTATTTAAAATCTTATGAGGAAATGGCTGAGCTTTTTCCTGCGGAAGCAATGGAAAACACGGCGGAAATTGCTGACAGATGCAATGTTGTGTTAGACTTTAACACGGTGCATCTTCCAGAGTATAAGATTCCGGAGGGTTACGAAAAATCAGAATATTTCAGAAGAATATGCCAAGAGGGACTAAGGCTGAGATACAAAGATATAACTGAAGAAATTCAGCAAAGACTGAATTATGAAATAGGCATAATAGAACAAATGGGATATGTGGATTACTTTCTCATTGTATGGGATTTTATTAAATATGCCAGGGACAACAATATTATGGTAGGTCCGGGAAGAGGTTCGGCAGCAGGGAGCCTTGTGGCATATTCCATGGAAATCACCAATATTGATCCTTTAAAATACAACTTGATATTTGAAAGATTTTTAAATCCGGAGCGTATCAGCATGCCGGATATTGACGTAGACTTTTGCTATGAGCGCCGTGAAGAGGTTATTGATTATGTTAAAGAGAAGTATGGTAAGGAAAGAGTAGCGCAAATAATAACCTTTGGTACCATGGCGGCAAGAGGTGCCATAAGAGATGTGGGAAGAGCCCTTGACATGTCCTATGGTGAAGTGGACTTCGTAGCAAAAAAAATTCCAATGACCTTGGGCATGACAATTACTTCTGCCTTAGAAGTGAACAAGGAACTAAAAGATTTGTATGACAGCGATACAAAAGTAAACAAGCTTATTAATTTAGCTCTTAAGGTTGAAGGGCTCCCAAGGCATTCTTCAACCCATGCGGCAGGTGTTTTAATATCCAAAGAAGAAGTTACCAGGTACGTACCCCTGTCAAGAAATAAGGATGTAATCACTACTCAGTTCAATATGATTGAATTAGAGGAATTAGGATTATTGAAAATGGATTTCTTAGGTCTCAGGACTCTTACGGTAATTCGCGATGCAATAGAATTAATTGAACAAAATCATAATGTAAAAATAGATTTCGGCAATTGTAAATATGATGACAAGGAAGTTTACAGGATGTTTGCAAATGCCGACACATTGGGTATTTTTCAGTTTGAAAGCTCCGGCATGAGAGCATTTTTAAGCGAATTAAAGCCGACGGAATTTGAAAACCTGTCAGCTGCCAATGCACTGTACAGACCTGGTCCCATGGGACAAATACCGATATACATCAAAAATAAATTAAATCCTGAAAAGGTTTCATATCTCCACCCCAAATTGGAGCCCATACTTAATGTAACCTATGGCTGTATGGTTTATCAGGAGCAGGTTATGCAAATAGTAAGGGATATCGGCGGATTTACAATGGGACGTTCCGATTTGTTAAGACGTGCCATGGGAAAGAAAAAAATGGAAGTGATGCTTAAGGAAAGGCAAAACTTTATTTACGGTAAAAAGGCGGAAAACGGGGAGTCTGAAATATCAGGAGCCGTAAATAACGGCGTTGATGAAAAGACTGCCAATGAAATATATGACCTGATGGTCGAATTTGCCAAATATGCATTCCCTAAGGCTCATTCGGTGGCTTATGCAGCACTTGCCTATGAAACGGCATGGCTAAAGCATTATTACCCCGTAGAATTTATGGCAGCGCTCATTTCAAGCATTATGGGAAGCTCCGGCACGGTATCTCTTTATATCAGAGAATGCAAAAGGCTCGGTATAGAAATACTGCCTCCCGACGTAAATGAAAGTATGGGAAAATTTACGGTGCAAAACGGAAAAATTCGCTTTGGTTTGGCTGCCGTGAAAAACGTTGGGACAAATGTTATTTCGGATATAGTAAATGTAAGGGAAAAAAAGGGAAAATTTAATAGCTTCACAGACTTTTGCACAAAGGTTGACCCGGCTGTTTTAAACAAAAGGCAAATTGAATCGTTGATAAAATGCGGCGCCTTTGACTTTTTAAATGTAAGGCGGTCACAGCTTATGGCAATTTATGAAAAAACAATTGATTCAATCCTTGCTCAAAAGAAAAGAAATATTGAAGGTCAATTTTCACTTTTTGATTCATTATCATCGGAGGTTACAGCCTCAGATGAAGAAATGCCCGATGTGCCCGAATATAACGAAAAAGCAATTCTGTCCATGGAAAAAGAAATGGTCGGAGTTTATCTAAGCGGTCATCCTCTTTCCGAATATGAGAAAGTAATGGAAAAGTACGCCACTACGAATTCCAATGAAATTTCGGAAATAAAGGACGGACATGAAGAAACCGGCATTTATGACGGCACCAAAGTTGTTTTAGGCGGGATAATCATTAAAAAACAAAATAAAATAACCAAAAACAACAATATGATGGCATTTATAACATTGGAAGATTTATACGGCACTGTGGAAGGTATAGTTTTTCCTAAAATTTACGATAATTACAAGGATATTTTATATGAAGACAATATAGTATTGGTTGAAGGCTCGATAGACGCTTCCGAAGAGGAGGCACCAAAACTTATTATAAATAATGTAACGGAGCTGAAAAAAGAACATGAAAATCAAACGATACAAAAAAAATTGTATATTAAGGTAAAGAATTTAGAAAACTATAAAAATATAAAAAAAGAATTATTCTATACTATTTGCAGGCACAAGGGAGCTGATTGTGTTATAATTTATAGTGAAAAAGATAAAGCAAACATGGTTTTGCCGGAAAAAAACTGGGTAAATACAGAAGATGAAAAATTAATAATCAACTTAAAGGAATTGCTTGGAGAAGAAAATATTGTGATTAAATAAGTTGTTGAATCGGAGGCTTAACATGAGAAAGATAGGAGTGCTTACAAGCGGCGGAGATGCGCCGGGCATGAATGCAGCCATAAGAGCGGTTGTCAGATACGGAATATACAACAATATAAATGTTGTGGGAATAAACAATGGATTCTGCGGCCTGGTGGCAGGCGACTACAAGGATATGAACCTTTCATCCGTTGCAGACATTATTCACAGAGGAGGAACCGTTTTAGGAAGTGCAAGATGCAAGGAATTTATGGATGAAGACGGTTTTAACAAAGCATTAAAAAATATAAAATACTTAGGGATAGAAGGACTGGTAATAATCGGCGGAGACGGTTCTTTCAAAGGGGCATTAAAGCTTGAAAACGCAGGTATTCCGACTGCTTCCATACCCGGCACCATAGATAATGATTTACCCTACACAAAATATACCTTGGGCTTTTTTACGGCGCTTACAACTGTTTTGGAATCAGTTGAAAAAATAAGAGATACATCCTCATCTCACAACAGGTCAAATGTTATTGAAGTTATGGGAAGGGATTGCGGCGATATCGCACTCTATGCCGGACTTGCAGGAGGTGCTGAAATGGTTATTATACCTGAAATTGAATATAATATAGATGAAGTATGCGATAAAATAATGCAGGGAAGAGCCAGGGGCAAAAAACACAGCATTATTATCCTTGCCGAAGGAGCCGGCGATGCTAAAGAAATATCCGAGCAAATAGAAAATAAAACAGGAATAATCACAAGATATTCCGTACTCGGATACACACAGCGGGGAGGAGCGCCGTCTGCTTACGACAGATTGATAGGAAGTCAGATGGGAGCTATGGCAGTGAAATTATTATATAATTCGGCAAAAAAAAGAGTTGTGGGTGTTAATAGCAGCGGTATTTTTGATATGGATCTGGAAGAAGCACTTATGATAAAAAAAGTATTTGATGAAACTACGTATGAACTGACAAAGATATTGTCGAT
>DAIMMU010000281.1:0-1523 GCA_036720515.1 Sedimentibacter sp. | reverse complement strand
AGATATAAAATATATTCCTCAGGTGTTCTTTCTTTTTCATTTTCTCCCATATATCGATTATGCTCACGTTCAAACCTTAATAATATATTTATTTTTACAGATAAAGTTACTTTCGTATTTTTAAATATATTCAATATACTTGAAAATCTATCTGCTTCTTCAGAAAATGTCCGCAAACAACTATCAACAATATTTAATAACCTCCAAGTCCATGGATAAGAAAGAAACTGCTTCGCATCAGCATCATGAAAACTATCCCAGTTTTCTAAAATAGAATTAAGCAGTATAATAATTCTCCCTCTGTATGAGTCCGTTTCTTTTAATCCCTTCATTGAAGAATCAAAATAATCCAAAAAAAGATTAGTTTGATTTCTTTTATCTATATTTAATAATAAACTGCTTAACTCTTCCTCCGCAGCATTAAAGATAATGTATTCAGCTTCCTGTAAAGATAAACTGTCACTAAAGGAAAGTGAAAAATATCTCTCGAAATAATCTTTATTGCATATGCTTCCTAATCGAATGGAATCATAGGCATTATATTGATAATAGTGTCCTGAAAATATATTTTTCTTAACTTCGCTGACCTTAGGAAATAGCATTGAAAGAATTTCGGAAATACTGTCGTACCTATTTTCATCCAACCCTCTAATAATAGATTCATATAAATTTGCAAAATCTTTTTTTCCATTATCGTCTGTTTTATATGAAGAAAAAACACCGCAAAAATTATCTTTATAAAATTGAAGCTGATTATAAATATTGGGAGTAAAAACCTGAATTGTAGTTATTCCAATCAAATCAATTATATTTACCTCACCTTTTAAAAAGCTGTATTTCAATGAAATAGTATTGTTTAACCTCACTACATCTCTTATAGTTTTCAAATGCTCTTTAATACCGTAATGAAATAATAAAGCCCACCGCTCCTTATCAAACTTCTCTTCCGGTACTTCCCGTATAATATTATCTAATCCTTTAAAAAATAAATTCGTAAGCTGCTGCTCATTTATTTTAGGTAAGTGAAACGGCACCTGAATAATTTTCTCCAAATACTTTTTGCCATCAGTATTTTGCACCTTGCCTAATGCTCTCGAAACAACTTCAAAATCAAATGCAAGTAAATAAATTGTGTTGGGAAAATCGGCAATTGATTTAATAAGCTGAAAAACGCAACATATTTCTTGATTGGACAGCCTGTCCACATCATCAATAATAATTATGGTTTTAACCTTTTCTTTTTGCAGTTTTGCCGCAATTTCATCCTTTAGTTTTTGAATATCAGGAGAAGGATTTTTATCCGCTAATCCCTTTCCTATTCCTTTAACTAACTTTGCTATGACTCCCCCATAGGAGCCGGCTATGGGCACGCTTATAAGCTCAAATGCCGAACCTAAGGCATCCATTGCATTACCAATAGCTTTCACAGCATTAGTTCGTTTATAAGCTGACGAAAGTTGTTTGAAAAATTGAATCGTAAGCTGTGTCTGGTCGGAAAAAAGCCATGGATTAAATCGTATAAT
>DAIMMU010000280.1:0-1527 GCA_036720515.1 Sedimentibacter sp. | reverse complement strand
TTCATATTTAACCTGTCCGCCGGGAGAGTTAACTGTTACTACGGCGCCCTTTTTCCTGCCCATAAGTTCTTTTCCAAGGGGAGATAAATTAGATATTTTCTCTAAAACAGGGTCTGCTTCCGTTTGACCTACAATATTGTACTCCAATATTTCATCAAACTCTATGTCTTTAACCTTTACCTTGCTTCCGATTTGTACCGTATCTCTGTTTTTTTTATCATGCTTAACAATTCTTGTATGTTTTAGCATATGCTCAAGAACAATTATTCTTGATTCATTTTTATTCTGTTCTTCCTTGGATTCATGATATTCGGCATTTTCGCTTAAATCGCCTTCCTTCAAGGCATTTTTTATTCTTTCTGAAATTTCATATCTTAACTTTGTTTTTCTATCTTCCAATTCTTTCAGAAGTTCATTGTAACCATCTTCCGTCACCAGAATTTCCTTATTATCCATTAATTCACCTGCTCTTATACTTATTGAAGCGCAGTCTCATTCACCAATTTATTTGCTCCTTACGTCGCATAAATTGGGAATTCGTTGCGGTTGACCTACCACCATTTTTCAGAAAAAACACTCTGAAAAATGGGGTTAGGGCATACCTAATTCTTCTTTTACTTCTTTAAAAGCTTTCAATGCAAAATCTAAATCTTCTCTTGAATGAGCTGCGGATATTTGAGTTCTTATTCTTGCTTTTCCTTTCGGTACAACCGGGAAGTAAAAGCCTACTACATAGACACCTTTATTTAGCAGCTTTTCAGCCATCTTCTGTGACAAAACCGCATCCCCTAACATAATCGGAACTATGGGGTGTTCGCTTTCTATAATATTCAGACCTATCTTTTTTATTTCCTGCCTGAAATATTTTGTATTTTCATCTAATTTATCTTTATACTCAGTACTTTCGGTGAGCATTTCAAGTACCTTAAGAGATGCTCCCGCAATTGCGGGTGCCAATGTGTTTGAAAACAAATATGGTCTTGAACGTTGTCTCAGTAAATCAATTATTTCTTTTCTGCCGCTGGTGTATCCGCCGCTGGCACCGCCTAATGCTTTTCCTAAAGTACCGGTTATAATATCAACTCTGTCCATTACATTTCTGTATTCGTGAGTTCCTCTTCCCGTCTTTCCTACAAATCCCACCGCATGGCTGTCATCAACCATAACAAGTGCATTGTACTTGTCTGCCAAATTGCATATTCCCTCTAAATTTGCAATAATTCCATCCATTGAGAACACGCCGTCCGTAGCTATAACTTTAATATCAGCGCCCTCCTTGTCAGCTAAAATCAGCTGTTCTTCCAAGGACTCCATATTATTATTTTTATATCTGTACTTTTTAGCCTTTGATAATCTTACACCGTCTATAATGCTTGCATGGTTTAATTCATCGCTTATTATGGCATCATTTTCGGTTGTGATTGTTTCAAATAAGCCGCCATTTGCATCAAAACAGGAAGAATAAAGGATGGTATCTTCTGTTTTTAAAAATTCGCTTATTTTATTCTCAAGCTCTTTATGAATTTC
>DAIMMU010000083.1:0-11222 GCA_036720515.1 Sedimentibacter sp. | reverse complement strand
ATATAGTGAAGGAGTTGAGATTTCAAGACAACTTTTACATTATTTATGTAAATATGAAAATATCTGAAAAATTGCAGACAAAATGCCAAGCCGTATACGATATATTATATAGTGCCGGCGGATAAATTGACATTATTGGTTCTAATATCAAATAAAGGAGCAAGCAAAATGATTAGTTGACAAATAAAATAATTTAATATAATATAAAATAAATTCAATATATACAGTGATAAGAAATAGTATTTATACAAGGTCTTTAGAGAGAAAGTTGCCGGTGAAAGACTTTTGTCCCTCTGTATAAAGAACCCGTCTTTGAGTAATTATTTAAATGAGATGCTGCGATGCAGCAATTAGAGTGGTACCGCGGGAATCCGCCTCTAAGCTTTTAGGGGCGGTTTTTATATATGCTCTGCCGCACAGAATTCCCAATTTATGTGGCTATCGGGAGCATATAAATCGGCGAATTCACCCGCGTATAAGAAAGGAGAAAAAATGGCTAAAAAAGAAAAAGAATTTGTAAAAGAAATTACACCTATGGAAGAAGATTTCAGCAGGTGGTATACAGATGTAATTATGAAAAATGAATTGGTTGACTATTCGCCTGTAAAGGGTTTTATGGTTATAAGACCTTACGGCTATGCTCTGTGGGAAAGAATCCAGCAATATGCGGATGAGAAATTTAAAGCAACCGGACATAAAAATATGTATTTTCCGTTATTGATTCCTGAAAGCTTGTTAAATAAGGAAAAGGAGCATGTGGAAGGATTTGCTCCTGAGGTTGCGTGGGTTACACATGGAGGAAACCAGGAATTAAGTGAAAGACTGGTAGTAAGACCAACCTCTGAAACAATTATATGCCATATGTATGCAAAATGGCTTAATTCCTACAGAGACCTTCCGTATTTGTATAACCAGTGGTGCAGCGTTGTAAGATGGGAAAAAACAACAAGACCCTTCCTGAGAACATCTGAATTCTTGTGGCAGGAAGGTCATACTCTGCATGAAACAGGGGAAGAAGCACAGGCAGAAACTCTTCAGATGCTTGATATATACAGACAGGTGGCAGAAGATTTAATGGCGATGCCTGTTGTTGTAGGTCAGAAGAGTGATAAGGAAAGATTTGCAGGTGCACATGCTACCTATACAATGGAAGCGTTGATGCATGACGGCCAGGCACTGCAGGCAGGTACCTCTCATAATTTAGGGCAGCATTTTACCAAAGCCTTTGAAATAAAGTTCCAAGGCAGAAACGGGCAGGAGCAATACCCATATCATACTTCTTGGGGAATTTCAACCAGATTGATAGGCGGTTTAATAATGGTTCATTCTGATAACAGAGGATTGGTTCTGCCTCCAAAAATGGCACCTACTCAGGTTGTAATAATCCCTATAGCTCAAAAGAAAGAAGGAGTTATAGAAAAGGCAAACGAATTATACGATAAGTTAAAATCTATAGGAATAAGGGTTGAGCTTGATGACAACACCGAATATTCACCGGGCTGGAAATTCAATCAGTACGAAATGAAGGGCTATCCTATAAGGATTGAAATAGGACCAAGAGATATTGAAAACAATCAAGCTGTTGCTGTTCGCAGAGATAAATTGGAAAAAGAAATGATTTCCCTTGATAATATTGAAAATACAATATCGGATATACTTGATGCAATGCAGGTGGATTTGTTTGAAAAGGCAAAGGCTCACAGAGAAGCAAACACATATGTGGTTGAAGACTACGAGCAATATAAAAAAGATATTCCAAACCGTCCCGGCTTTGCAAAAATGATGTGGTGCGGCGAAAGAGAATGCGAGGATAAGCTAAAAGAAGAAACGGGAGCATCAATCAGATGCATTCCTTTTAAGCAGGAAAATTTAGGAGATAAGTGCCATATTTGCGGAAAACCCGCAAAGCACATGATTTATGCGGCAAGAGCGTATTAAAGATGCCCTAACCCCATTTTTCTGAGTTTTTTTCAGAAAAATGGTTGGTAGGTCATTCGCAACGAATTCCCAAAATATGCGATCAAAGGGAGCAAATATTTTGGTGAATGAGACTGCGAGATGCCCTAAATGAGAGCCCCGGCGGAGGCTTTCATTTTTATACTTTAAATTTTATTAACCTCATGGCATTTAGTATTACTACCAAAATACTTGCTTCGTGGATGAACATTCCTGATGCCAAATGAATGCTGCCCATAAGAACACCGCCTAATAGTATAAACACTACAGCAACGGCTATAAAAATATTTTGCTTCATATTGCGCATGGTTGCTTTTGCAAGGGAATATGCATGTGAGAATTGAGAAAGCTTATCTGCCATCAAAACAACATCCGCAGTTTCCATCGAAACATCCGTTCCTCCTTCGCCCATGGCAAGGCCTATATCAGCAGTGGCTATTGCCGGTGCATCGTTTATTCCGTCTCCTGCCATTGCAACCATTCTGCCCTCGTCCTTTAATCTTTTAACATATTCCACCTTGTTTTGGGGCAGAAGCTCAGCGTAAAATTCATCAAGCTCCAATACATTTGCTACCAGCTCAGCAGTGTGTCTGTTATCTCCCGTTAACATGATAATTTTTTTGATTCCGTTTCTTCTCATTTGAGAAAGGGATGCTTTGGCATCGTCCCGTATTTGATCCGCTATGGAAAATATCCCTGCTATTTTGCCGTCAACAGCCGCAAATATTGCCGTATTGCCTTTCTTTTCGCGTTCTATTGCATACTCGGATATTTCATGTATTACAGTTATATTTTCCAAATCCATTAATTTTCTGTTGCCAACAACCAATACTTTGCCTTCAACCAAAGCAATAATGCCGTTACCTTTAATAATCCGGACGTTTTCAGGTTCGTTTTTCAAATCAATTTTTCTTAAATATGCTTCTTTAACTATTGTCTGTCCTAAATGATGCTCTGAAATTGTTTCAGCTTCAGCAACCAATTTTAAAAGCTCATTTTCTTCAATATTATTAAATACCCTTATATCTGTAACTTCCGGTTTTCCCTTTGTCAAAGTACCTGTCTTATCAAATACTAAGGTATCAACCTTGGAAAACCTGTCCATTACATCTCCTCCCTTTATGAGGACACCGTTCTTGGCACCGTTTCCTATACCTGCAACATTGGATACGGGAGCGCCTATAACCAAGGCACCGGGGCATGATATTACCAAGAATGTAATTGAAAGGTGAAGGTCACGTGTTATTAAAAATACCGCAATTGACATTATAACTATAGCCGGAGTGTATATGTTTGCAAATTTGTCTAAAAATCTTTGTGCCTTTGATTTCGCCTCCTGGGCTTCCTCAACTAATTCAATTATTTTGGCAAATGTAGTATCATCGCCTACCTTTTCAGCTATCATTTCTATAAATCCGTTATCTACAATAGTTCCGCTGAATACCCTGTCATTTTCCTTTTTTGAAGCAGGAACTGATTCGCCTGTTATGGCTGCTTCATTAATGGTTGCCTTGCCTGAAATAATCGTACCGTCAACTGCAATTTTGCCTCCGGAGCGAACAATTATTCTGTCACCAACCTCAATTTCATCCACGGGAACATTGACTTCCTTATTGTCTTTTAAAACCGTCGCTTCCTGGGGTGCCATTTCTATGAGGCTTTTAAGCGATGAACGTGTTTTTTCCAATGTACGTGCCTCCAAATAAGCACCGAAAAGGAATAAAAATGTTACTACGGATGATTCCGTGTATTCCCTTAAATACAAAGCCCCGATCACAGCAATGGTAACAAGAAGCTCAATGCTGAAGGCTCTCATGCGAAGAGCCTGCCATGCTTTTATTGCTATTGGTATTCCGGCTAAAATTGAAGCAATTATTAACAATACATCTCTTATACTTCCCATACCTGCTAATTTCACGATGTATCCTAAAACGATTAATATACCTGAAACAGCTGTAATATGATTTTTATGGCTGTTGATTTTTTTTATCATTAAACTTTCTCCTTTTCATTATTATGTCATGATTATATTATTTAATTTATATTAAATCATTGATTAAAATCAAAAAAATTTTTTTCTATTAAATATAAAATATCCTCGTCAAACAAATTGATAAGGATATTTTACATTTTAATCAGCTTTAGCTGAACGAGTTTGATGATACCTTTTCTTTTTTAATTGTTTTTGTGTAATGAATAGCACTTTTAGGACATACCTGTTGACAGTTTGAACACTGATGACATAAAGAAGTATTTATAGTTGCCTTTTTATTATCAGTTGTTACTTTTATGGCTTCTGAGGGGCAGACTTTTTCACAGAGCTTACAACCTATACATTCCTCTTTATTGACGCCTTTCGAAAATTTTGCAAATTTTCCAAAAGTACTTTGTAATGCGCCAAACGGGCATATCTGATTATGAAATACTTCAGGTTTATATCTCAATGTAATGATTACAGCAATTACCAACCAGATGAGCAATAAAGGCAAATCTTTATGTAAGATTTTCTTGAAGATAATCATTAAACCTAAGCTCAGGAACAATGTTATCCAAGGCAATTTGCCATGCTTCGACCGGCTGTGAGTGTTGACGGATTGAATTTTTAACTTTTTAGATATCCATTCCGTCGGAATCATCAAAGTATTCATAGGACAAATATAGCCACAATATATTCGGCCAAAAAGTATTGCGGCAATCAGACTTACAGCAAAAATTCCCAGCCATAGCATCATTTTTCCTTTTGCAATCAAAAATAAAAATAAAGCTAAAAATGAAAATCTGACAAATGTAACAAAATGCTTCATTATAATTCCCCCTTGATATAGTCATAATTTATATTATATTATACAAATTAAATATAAAAAAGGATGTTACCAAGGTAACACATACGCTTTCGTTTTGAAAAAATACTAATTGCCTTTATGTAATGCATTTAGCATATTGGTATCTTTAATATAAATAAATTTTGAGTTAAAATCGATTAATCCATCGTTTCTCATTTTAGTCAGTTCCCGGGAGAGAGATGTACGCTGAGCTCCTATTTTTTCAGCCAATTCTTTTTTAGTCATATTTAATTTAATTTTTGTGCTTTCCTGAACATGATGCTCGTACAATAAAAAATCTATAATGCTTTGTCTTATGGTCTTCATTGATAACGATGTAATTTTATCGGTTAGCATCAATGCTTTGTTGGAAAGAGACTCAAGAAATATTTTTAAAAAGCTGTAGTCGGTTTGACATAGCTTTAGTATCAGTTCTTTTTTAATATGTAAAATAACTGCATTGCTTTTTGCGGTGATTGTCATTGGATACTTGTTGTTTGTTGAAAAAAGAAGATTTTCACCTATGGCATCACCGCCGGCAAAGTCATTAATAGTCAATACATTACCTTCCGAATCAATTTTTTGTATTACAATATTTCCGATTAAAATTATATCCATGCTTTTGCATATTTCATTTTGAAAATATATTACTGAATCTTTATTATATGTTTTAATGTAATAATTACCATTATTAAAAATATTAGTTAATTCATCTTCTGAAAAACATTTAAATAAATCAGTATTCGCAAGCAATTTTATAAAATCCATAGTATTTCCTTTCGTTATTACCACACACACTCCGTCCCCAGAATACCTTAGAATTCTTATAATTAGTTACTGTGGTAACTGTTTTAATTATTGTTTTATATTATATTGTTTTGGTGACTATATATCAATACGTTATGGAGGATTTTATGAAAAAAGTATTAAACATTTTATATTGTAAAGGAAAACTTATTATTATGCCGGCTGTTATTTTTTTTGTTCTTGCCGCAATTTATATTTTTAACAGTGCACAGAAAAATGACTCAGCAATTGTATATGCTGACGGCGGAACATTCGTTGAAGCATCGGGTACCGTGGAAAACAATTTAATAGCCGTTAGCAGCGAAGTTGTGGGAACGGTTTTGGAAACCATGACACATGAGGGAGATTTAATTAAAAAAGGAGATATATTAGTAAAAATAGAAAACACAGCCTTGCAGAATCAACATAATCAAGCACTTACCAATCGGCAGATAGCAGAAAAAAACATTATTATGCTTGAAGAAAATATAAATAATTTAACCGTACAAAATGCCGATGCCATGCAGCAGGCTCATAATGCCTATTTATCAGCTGAAGCAGAATATAAAAAAGTAATGGAAGGGGCAGGCGAAGATGAAATAAAGCAGGCGGAAGAAGCGGTAAGTCAGGCAAAAACTAACTTTGATTATGCGAAGGTAAATTTTGAAAGAAACAAAGAATTGTATGAACAAGAAGTCATATCTCAAAGTAAATATGATGAGGCTCTTAAAAGTTATAATGTAAGTGAAGCCCAATATAATGCTGCTTTGTCACAGCTTAATTTAATTAAGTCATATCCTACGGAAGCTTCAAAAGCTGCCGCAGAAAACAAAATGCTTCAGTTAAAAGCCGGCTATGAGCTTTCTGTTTCAAACGGAAATACACAGATAACACAGTTGGAAAATCAGCTGAGTATAGCAAGGGTTCAATTGGAGCAATCAAACAATATGGTCGAACAAACTGAAAAAGAATTAGATAAATTAAATATAAAATCACCTGTTGACG
Source organism: Sedimentibacter sp. (assembly GCA_036720515.1). GTDB lineage: Bacteria > Bacillota > Clostridia > Tissierellales > Sedimentibacteraceae > Sedimentibacter. The sequence goes on along the minus strand of DAIMMU010000083.1, from coordinate 4,653 downwards.
GCATTGTAAATTCTTTGTTGGTTAATGAAGGAGAATTTGTTGCTGCGGGCAAACTTACTGCTGAAATATTTAATCCGGAAGATATTGAAATAAATGCATATGTTTCCGAAGCTAATATAGGACGGGTAACGGTTGGACAAAACACTGCAATATCAATAGATTCACATGATAAAGATTATTTTGCCGGAAAGGTTGTAAGAATTAACAATCATGCTGAATTCACGCCTAAAAATATACAAACCAAAGAGGAAAGAGTTAATACGGTTTTCAAGGTAACCATCAAAGCTTTTGATGCGGAAGGTGCGCTAAAACCCGGAATGCCTGCAGATGTAAAGATAAGGATTGATTAATATGGAACACACCATAATAATATCTTCACTGACTAAGAAATTCGGCGGACTTACAGCCGTAGACAATTTAAATATTAAGGTAAAGAAAAATACGATTTTTGGATTGGTTGGTCCTGATGGGGCAGGTAAGACTACGACCATGAGAATACTTTGTTCTCTTTTAACTCCCGACAGCGGAACTGCTGAGATTGGAGGATATGATATTCTCAAAGAAAGTGAAGAAATAAAACAGCATATCGGATATATGCCCCAGAAATTCAGTTTGTACGGTGACCTTACCGTAATGGAAAACCTTGAATTTTACGCGGAAATTTATCAGGTAGCAAAAAAAGAAAGAGAAAAGAAAATTGAATATTTGCTGAAATTCAGCAACCTTTCCAAGCATTCATATAAATTAGCCGATCAGCTTTCGGGAGGGATGAAGCAAAAATTAGCTTTATCCTGTAATTTAATTCATACACCTAAGTATCTTCTGTTGGACGAACCTACCATAGGGGTTGATCCTGTTGCAAGAAGAGAATTCTGGAAGATACTGTTTGAATTAAAAGAAGGAGGAACTACCATATTTGTCAGCACGCCCTATATGGATGAGGCCGAAAGATGCGATGAGGTAGGTCTTATGAATAACGGCAGGATAATAAAAACCGATACTCCTGCCAACATAATAAATAGTTTCAAACCAATTTTATGTGTAGTTTCTGAAAACAGTCACTTGGCAAGAGATATATCTGAAAGAGAAGACTGCGTTTTAGATTCATATCTCTTTGGGGAAGAGCTTCATATAGTAGCAGATGATAATGACAATGCAATGAAATGTTTGATGGAAAAATTTGAAACATACAATGTAAAAGCTGCTATTAAAGAAGTTAATCCTTCTCTTGAGGATGTATTTGTAAATACAATTAAAAGTGAAAAGAGGAAATAACATGGAATATGCGATTGAAATTGAAAATTTGACTAAAATATTTGATAAATTTACGGCTGTAAATAATGTCGGTTTTAAAGTTAAAAAAGGTGATGTTTTTGGATTTTTAGGTCCCAACGGCTCAGGAAAAACCACTGTGATAAGAATGATTATGGGATTGATAAGTCCTACTTCGGGCACCGGAAAGGTGCTTGGTTATGACATAACAACAGACAATGAAAAGATAAGGTCTCATATAGGGTATATGTCCCAAAAATTCAGCCTGTATGATGATTTGACCGTAGATGAAAATTTAGATTTTTATGCAGGCGTATATTGTGTTCCAAAAGGCAAAATTGATAAAAAGAAAAAAGAAATATTGGAAATGGCTGACCTTGTCGGTAAGGAAAACATGATAACTTTAAATCTATCCGGAGGATGGAAGCAGCGGTTAGCCTTAGGCTGCTCAATAATACATGAACCTGAAATTTTACTTTTGGATGAGCCTACAGGCGGAGTTGACCCAATTGCCAGAAGACAATTCTGGGATGTTATTTATGATTTGTCTAAGAAGGGAGTTACTGTTTTAGTGACAACCCATTACATGGATGAAGCAGAACATTGTAATTCTATCGGTTTTTTATATTATGGAAATATTTTGTCTTTAGATACTCCCAATGCTATGAAGGAAAAAATTATTGATGGGGATATTGTTGAGATTAAGGTTAATAACACACTGAAATCGATAGAATTATTAAAGGAAAAATGTAATGTCAGGGATGCATCTGTTTATGGTGCCGGAATTCATGTTATGACAAAACCCGGTGTAAATTTAATTGAATTAAAAGAATATTTAATTCAAAATCATATAAATGTTATCAGTATAAAAAAAGTGAGACCTACTTTGGAAGATGTGTTTATTTTTCTTGTTGAAAAGGAAAACAAAATAAAGGAATTGGATTTTAGATATGAATTATAAGAGAATATTATCGATAATACGAAAAGAATTTTTTCAGATAAAAAGGGATAAAAGAACAATAGCCATCATAATTATGATGCCTATTATGGAGTTGCTGCTGTTTGGATATGCGGCATCAACAAGCGTTGATCATATTCCTACAGTGGTATACAACAATGATATAGGAATTGAAAGCAGGGAGCTTTTAGACAGCTTTGTAAATTCTCAATATTTTGATTTGGATTATCAAGCTGAAAATATAAGTGATGTTCAGACATATATTGATAACGGCTATGCCAAGGCAGGAATTATAATACCTGCCGGGTACTCCGACGACCTAAAAAACGGAAAAACGGCGCAAATACAGCTGATAGTTGACGGCTCAGACCCGACAACAGCACAGACTATATTATCAAGCGCCGGCGGAGTAGTCCAATCCATGTCCGTAAATATAATAAGTAAAACAAGAGGAATGTCCATGCCGCAAGTTTTGGATCTAAGAAGCAGGGTTTGGTACAATCCCAATATGAGCAGTATCAACTTTAATATTCCGGGGTTGATAGGAGTAATATTGCAAACCGTGACCTTGATGCTTACATCATTTTCAATAGTAAGAGAAAGAGAAAGGGGAACAATGGAGCAGCTTATTGTAACACCCATAACTAAAATGGAGTTAATGATCGGAAAAATTGTTCCTTATGTAATAATAGGATTTGTGGATATAGTCCTGGCATTAGCTTTAAGTGTATTTTGGTTCAGAGTTCCCATTGCGGGAAGTATAACCTTACTCTTGTTATTTTCCGTCATATTTTTATTCGGTTCTCTTGGCGTCGGTCTTGTTATTTCAACTGTATCAAAAAGCCAGCTTCAGGCAATGCAGCTGTCTATGTTCATGATTATGCCCAACCTTCTTCTTTCGGGATATATGTTTCCAAGAGAAGCAATGCCTGCATTTATTAATGGAATAAGCAGATTTCTTCCCTTAACATATTTCATTAATGTTCTGAGAGGAATTATTCTGAAAGGAAACGGATTTTCCCAGCTTTATCAGGAATTTATAATATTGACCGCATTCGGATTAGGATTTTTAATAATAGCAACACTAAAATTCAAAAAGAAAATCGAATAACAACTACTCCGGGGACGGACCTTGTAATGACTTATAAAGGTTCAATATCACTACAGCCCATTCTTAAAATTCCAATGTTACGTAAAGGTCCGTCCCCAGAATTCCATTGACAGCGTAAATAGCAGATGATATAATTCGATTAGAACTGACCGGTCGGTCAAAGATTTGGAGGGCAATTTGAAAAGGATATTGACATTATTATTAATCACAGCATTTATTTTTACCGGATGCGGGGCAAGCCGGGAAACAAATGTAAGCGAAGAAGAAGCTTATACTGCCGTGGAAACGGAAACACTGAGGCATATGGATTTATACACAGAAAACCTGATGACTGCAAAGGTATTTGCCGACAAGGATGTGTTTGTAATTCCCTTAATGGCAGGAAAGGTTGAAAAAATAAATGTAAAAATAGGCGATAAAGTAGAAAAAGATGATGTATTGTTTGTTATGGATAAAAATGACGTAGAAAAACAGGTAAATCAGGCATATGCAGCATATGAAGCCGCTCAAGCGGGCTTTGAAGTAAATGAAGCCCAAATACAAAGTGCCAAGGATAATTTTGAGAGAATTAAAAAATTGTACGAAGAAGGGGCAGTGACGGAAACACAATATGAGCAGGCAAAATTGGCTGCATCGGATGAGTCGCTGGAAGCTGCAAGAAAAGGTGTGGAGCAGGCTAAAGTAGCTTATTCAAACGCAGCATCGGTACTAAAAAATGCTGAGGTTAAAGCTCCCATATCAGGCGTAATATCAAGCATCAATATAGTTGAAGGAGAATATGCCACATCATCCAATCCCCCTGTAACAATAGTTGATTCGGACAGTATATCCATTGAATTCGGAATATCCTCAAGTATTGTGAACAAAGTGAAAAAGGGTGATGAGGCGGAGGTTGAAATAAGCTCGGCCGGTTATAAAAAGGAAGCTGTCATAAACAGCGTAAGTTCATCGGCAGATATGATTACCAATCTTTATACGGTAAGCATTGTTCTTGAAAATGACGGAACAATAAAGCCCGGCATGTTTGCCAAGGTTTATTTAAAAACCGATAAAACGGACAATGCTCTTTCCGTAAGAGCTGAAGCTGTAAAAGAAACCGAAGGCAAAAAGTTTGTATTTGTGGCAGAGGGTGATAATGCAGTTGAAAAGGAAGTAACTACAGGACTTGATACAGGCACATACATAGAAATTAAATCAGGCCTCATTGAAGGCGATAAAGTAATTGTGAAAGGTCAGGATTACATAAGCAACGGCAGCAAAATAAAGGTTGTAAGGGGTGAATAAGGATGTTGGCAAGATTTTCGGTTAAAAA
>DAIMMU010000082.1:2324-11223 GCA_036720515.1 Sedimentibacter sp. | reverse complement strand
ATCACAAGCAGGAAACAGTGAAATTTCTATGATTATTTCTCCTATAGAGCACAATAAGATGTACACTATCTCGGGTGTGCCTGATGATGGATACAGAATGGTTTGGAAAGACTGGTCAGGTGATATAAACCGTGATGGGAAGCTTGATCAGGAAGAAGTTGATAATTTGGGAAAATATGAGGCTAATTTTGACAGAAAGGCAGTTGCCGGAAACTTCTTTACATATGTTCCTTTTTATGACCATCCTCTTATCTATTACAGCTTTGAACCAAAAGGTTCAAGTACATCAATGGGAGTGGTCTCAGGAAGAATTTTGCTGAGGGGAAGGAATATATTAAATTTATCCGGTGGACAAAATATGCCTACTGATAAGCCTCTTACAGGTGTTTCATTAAATATTGACGGACACACCGTTTACACAGATGAAGAAGGTAGATTTGAAATAAAGCATTCAGATTTCAGATCCAATGAATATCATAATATAGTTATTACCTACAAAGGTATAAATTATATAGGGCATGTGAATGTCAATGCTTTTACCAATATTGTAATTAATGAGTACGATGCATTTAACCCCTTTAATTTTAAAGCATATAACCTAAGCAGCAATGATAAGGTTATAGATTTCCGTATCATTGACAACAGAGATGCAAACTATAAATTCAGATTTGAAGTGGTGACACTGAAACAAGGTATAACAGCAGCAAAAGCGATAATTAGATTCTATTCAAAAGATGGGGTTGAAAGAATAGACTCCAGGATTGAGGTAACACCAAAAAATGGTGCCTTTACCTTTGAATTTAATCCATCATCCCTTGGCATAGTGCCCGGAGACAATATGACAGTACAGTTTGTAGATCAGAATGGACTTGTTTATATGGAGCATAATGCAGGTTTTGTATTTAAAAAATATTTAAACACTTTTTCACTTTTGTCCTCTTTTAAAACTCCGTTAAAACCGGCTGTAGATTTTGTCGGCAGCATCGATGCTGCTTTTGACTTGGGACTTGCAGGCAAGGCTGATGAATACCTTGACAAAACCGGTAAAAACGGAACTGAGTGGACTATAACTTTTGGTTTTAACAAGGATTGGGAGAAAAGCCTTTCGGATGGAAGTGACGTTAAAGATGAAGAAGATGCCGAAAGCTCCAAGAATGCCGCGGCAGAAGAGCTGAAAGAAGCTGCCAAAAGCGAAAATATGAAAGATACGGTTAATCAGTCAGTTGATAAAACAAATGATGAAAAAAAGTCTGCAAGCATAACTTCTGATTTAAAGTTTGGCATTTCAACATCGCTGTACCTTCGCATGACAGTGGATGAGGATCCTGCCTCTAAAGGGTACGGAGAGGCATATTTTAATGAAATGATTATGTCAGCCACTCTTACTTTTGATTACAACAGAAAGGCTGAAAGAATGACTCCAATTGGTATTACACTTTTTGTGGAGATGAATATTGGTGGTCAGTTGACCGGAATGACGGTAATCGAAAAATATGATAGGAAATTCTATTTTAACGAAAATGGTGAAATAGATTTTTCCAACTCAGGTACAGACAATTTAGATAGGGATTTTACAATTTATGGCAAGCTAATGGTAAAACCATACATACAATTAGGAGTTGGAGCGGAAATAACCGGCGCTACGGTTACACTTTCGGGAAGAGCTGATTTTGACCTGAATTTCACTACAACGGGTTCTGGGAACGGAAAAGTCAGACTGAGTAGTGAATTGACATTAAAAGTATTGCTTTTCGAATATAAATGGGAAATAGCAGGCAAGGAATGGGACTTGTTCAGTTATGGCAGAATGGGAAAATTCAGTATGGACAGTCTTTTAGGAGATACGGGCGGTCTGTATGAAAGTGCGGAAGATTATCAGGTTATAGATAGAGATTACATAAATAACAGAGGACAATGGCAGGGTGAGAATAGAGTTTTTTCTGTTAGTGAAAATGAATTAGATACAACTCCGCAAAATGAACAAGTATTGCAAACAGGTATTTATCCATATCCATACACTCTTCTTGCAACAATTGGGGAAAACCAACAGCTGTTGATCTTTTTAGATGATGATATCAGCCATGATAATAGAAATAGGACACAGTTGTTTTATTCTATATATAACGGAACCTCTTGGAGTACTCCGGAAAAGGTTGATGATGATAACACACCTGACGGATTGCCATGGATTTATGATATAGGAGATAAAGTACTGGTAGCTTGGTCAAGCTCAGTTTTCGAAATCGATTCTGATGACACTGTAATGAGTGTACTTAACAACCGCAATATAAAGGCAAGATTTTTCAACAAAGACGACAAAACATTCGAAGATGTGCAGGAGGTAACTTATCACACCAAAGATGACACATATGCAGATACGGAGCCTTACGCAGCATATTGGAAGAATGATGCAGGCAAAGAAAATCTTATGATTGTATATAAAAAATCCGAGTACAAGCCGACGGCAGGGGACAGTGATGAGAGTGCAGTGGTTGGAGACATTATTAATCCATATTCTACATTAGCATATCGCTTTTATGATTTTGAAAGAAATGTTTGGGATGATAGAGCTTTAGGCGGCGAGATGCCGGGCATGTTTTACGGTCAGGGCTTCATAGATTTAAGTAAGTATGTCTATGTAGACGATAGCGATATAGTTATAAAAGATGGCGGTATATGGACAGGGTTATGGGGAAAAGTGCCGACAGGCGGTGCAATTACACTTGAAAATATGCCGGATAATGACCCTTGCGTAGTGGATTCGAATGCAATAGGATATGACAATCATGCAGTTCTTGCCTATGTGGCAGACCTTGACAATAATTTGGGTACCACTGTGGACAGAGAGATATTTTTACAGCTGTATAGCTTTGAAGACAAACAATTCTACCCTCCAATCCGTTTGACAGATGACATGACAGGGCAATATTGTCTTGAATTTGTAAGCGAAGGAGAAAATGTATATCTGTATTATTTATCCGATGGAGATATTCAGTCTATAGATATAGGATATCTTTTAGAGGAAGGATTGTTGGAATATGAATTAGAAGGAGAAGTTGAAGGCACCTTTGACAAAGTGTATGTACTGAGCAAGTTAAAAGGTGTATACAGAAGTCCTGAAACAGCAGTACATCACAGTTATGATACAGTGAAGGATGGAGCAGGAAATGAAATAGTCGTAAATGAGATGCCAATTGATGAATTCATGGTCAAATCAGACGATAACAATACTTATGCAGTATGGGTTCAAGGGGATATTACATATAAGGAAGGCATCGACCCAAATTCCGAGGAAGCGTCACTTCCGGGAAACCAATACCGAGAAAATCACATATATGCTGCTAAAAGGACTATCAATGAAGAAACAGCAGTATGGTCGGACATGGTGAAAATAACAGAAGGAAAGGGAGCAAACTATAATGACGTTGACTTTGAAATACTTCCTGATGATATGATTAGGATTGTATTTGTAAAAGGGTTCTCCAAACCGAAAACTGTGGGGGGACAGCAAATAAGCGTTGAAGATATCAATAACCGTACGCTTATGACGGCAGATTATGATGTGAATGAAAGAAACACAAGTATTGAGATTAAGCCTGTCTATGTACAGAAACCGGGTTATATTGTTCCGCTTGATATAAAAGTACATAATATTAGCCTAAGTGAATTAAATAATATAACATATGAAGTATGGCAGGTGTCTGGCAAAGTATCGGAAATCGCAGCTTCGGGGGAACTGCAGCTAAGAGGCGGAGAAAGGAAAGACTTATCTGTTATGTGGCATGCACCGGACAAACTAAATGATACTGCTCTCAAAGTGTTAGTCAAGGACGGGGATGATATACTGTGCAGCGATGAACATAAAATAATCACTCAAAGTATTGTGGATGTTGTTGGAGCATATGCTGATTTTGTCGGAAGAAACAAAATCATAGTATCAGGGGTTGCAGTGAACAATGGAAACATTGAGACTGATGAAGCGGTGATATTAGCTGAGTTTTCGGGAATTGAAGCGGGAAGTGTAAATATTGGGGAGCTAAGTATTGGTGAAGCAAAGGAATTTATGTTTTTGGCGGAAATAGATTCAGAAATGTTTGAAAGTAATGAAAATGATGACGGCTCTGTAGAGTCAGTTTTGGAACTTTCTGTACATTCAAAAACGGGAAAGGGAATAAAACTTAACCTTGAAAGATATGCGGATGCTCAAGATGTTGAAACAATAAACAATATTGAAAGCTTTACACTAAAATCAGGGGGTATTGAAATTGGGGAACAAATATCATTGAGAAGAGGAACAGAAATAAATATTGAGCCACACCTCACCTTCTCGGATGTTTCATCAGACAAAACAAGAATTGTATTTGAATCCAGCAATGATGCTGTCGCAGATATCAGCACTTCAGGCAGATTGACGGGCGAATCCACCGGCAGGGCGGTAATAACGGCTTATGTTATGCCAAAGATAAATAATATTATTCTGTCCCAGAATAATTTCACTAAAGTTGACAATTTTGAAACATTGGCAGAAGAAGCAATAAAAACAAAGAGTTTCGTTTTGAACGTAACAAAACAGGGCAGCAGTAAACCCAAAGAAGATGTTTTTGAAGATTCTATAAAACCTGAAGTATCTGTCAATGGCAATAATAAAATAACCTTTAAAGATGTGGCTGAAGATGCCTGGTACTATGATGCGGTTAGCTTTATAGCAGCTAAAGGGATTACCGTAGGTACAGGCGACGGATATTTTAATCCTGATGCAAAATTAACCAGAGGTCAGTTCATTGTCGTGATTATGAGGGCATATGAAATTAAACCGGATGATGATTACGAAGATAATTTTGCCGATGCAAATGATACCTACTATACCGGATATTTGGCAGCTGCAAAAAGATTGGGATTATCAAGCGGAATTGGAAACAATCTGTTTGCTCCTGACAATTACATTACAAGACAGGAAATGTTTACTTTGCTGTATAGATTGTTGAAAGCTTTTGATGATCTGCCTGAGGCTATAGAAAAGAATACCTTGGCAAGTTTTATTGATGCAGATCAAATAGATTCCTGGGCATTAGATGCAATGACATTATTTGCAGACAGCTTGATAATCCGAGGCAGCGGACAACAAATCAACCCGAAGGAAACTACAAACAGAGCCCAGATGGCACAGGTACTGTATAATATTCTTAAATAAAGAAAAAGGATGTACATTTTGTCCTTTTATGTTAAAATTAATGTAAGAATATTAATCGGAGTAAAAGAAATGGGAGACGAAACGAAAAACTTGGATACTTATTAGGTGCCTTTATATTCTACTAAAATTTACTTACAAAAAGCTTAAGGGAATTATATCCCTTAAGCTTTTTGCGTATTCAAGCTGAATTTGTTTTAAATATCGATAATACAGCAATACTTAAGGTGCAGAATGCAAGCAGATACTTTGAAGGAAAAATGATAAATGAATTATTGAGGGTTATACACTAAATAGATAAAAATCCTATGGGTGAAATTCATAGGATTTTATTTATTTGAAAAAATTAAACTGTTTTTATTTGTTGTATTTTATGAACAAAACCAATATCATTTATTCCCTGGGATGAGGAGGAATATCTAATCTTTCCTCTATCATGGGTATAAGCCTGACTTGAGAAATAGGAATCATTTCTATTTGAAAATCGGTTGTTGTATTAGGAAATAAACGTATGTTATATATAACATTAGCAAAATACCTGAAAACATCCACTCTTAAATTATAAGTTGAGTAGTTATATTCAGGTCCTTGTATTTGAGTTCCAAAGGGACATGCTATGGGCAACTCTATTCTTATTGGATTTACGGTAGTTACTAAATGCAAGATAGGGATATCTCTTTGCTCTCCATCGTTTACATACATGGTAATACCGGGATTGGGTATAAGTTCTCCGGTTATTTGATCGATTACACTGATTCTTATAAATCCGTAATTATCTGAAATTTCAAACATATTAATATTCTGATTTCTATATATGTTTTGAACGGGATACATATTTTTGATTTGTTTCGTATAATGAGGATTCATATAACACATTTGTTGTTGATATCTATTTTTCATCATATATAATTCCTTTCTTTAAAATTATCGGTTAACATATATCAAATATAATATTATTATATGCAATACCGGTTTTTTGTAACCCCATCATAATTGCAGGCATGATTACAGCATATTTTTAACACTGATTAACATGGTGAATTTTCATGATTTGCTGCAGCTAAAACATCATAGAATCAAATTTCAATAATAATAAGATGATACTATTATCTGGATTAATTTGTCATATTGTGCTATAATAATTTTAATATTTTGCTTTTATAACAGTTAACAAGCACGGGAAACATAATAATATATGACTTGGAGGAGTGAATAATCATGAAATATGATTTTACAAGTAGTATCGATCGCCGCGGAAGGGATTCCATTGCTGTTGATTTAATGCCGGGCTCTGGGCCGGAAGCACCAAAGGAAGGATTTGATATTATACCGATGTGGGTAGCAGATATGAATTTTCCAACGGTACCTACAATTCAGGAAGAAATAATAGAGCGTGCAAAGCATCCCATGTTTGGATATTTTCAGCCGAGCAAAGAATACTATGGCTCCATAATTAAGTGGCATGAAAATCGCAATGGAGTAACAGGCTTGAAAGCAGAACATATAGGTTATGAAAATGGTGTACTTGGATGTGTTATATCGGCTATTAATGCATTTTCTGCTCCGGGCGATTGTGTATTGCTTCATTCTCCTACATATATAGGCTTTACAGAGTCCTTGGGGAACAACGGACGGAAGATTATTCACTCTGAGCTGGTGCAGGATGAAGACGGAGTATGGCGCATGGATTATGAAGACATGGATGCAAAATTGAAAAAATATAATATTCATGTTGCAATATTTTGTTCTCCGCATAACCCCTGCGGACGAGTATGGGAACGTGAAGAAGTCGAAAAAGCTATGGAAGTTTATAAAAGAAATGATTGTGTGGTAATTTCTGACGAAATTTGGAGTGATATTATTTTATATAACAACAAACACATACCTACTCAAAGTATAAGTGAAGATGCTCGTAATCGAACCGTTGCGGTTTATGCTCCAAGCAAGACATTTAATCTTGCAGGCTTAGTCGGAGCATATCATATTATTTATAATAAATATTTAAGTGATCGTGTGAGAGCGCAAGGCAGCAAGCCTCATTACAATGTGGTGAATGTTCTTTCCGTTCATGCATTGATTGGAGCTTATAAACCGGAAGGCTATGAGTGGGTTGATGAATTGCGTCAGGTTCTTTCGGAAAATATTGACTATGCCTGTGAGCACATATTAAGGAACTATAAAGGAGTAAAATTCTTTAAACCTCAAGGCACATACATGGTTTTTCTTGACTGCGAACAGTGGTGCAAGGAGCATAATATTAGACTTGCCGAGCTTTACAAGGCAGGCACTGATGTAGGAGTTATGTGGCAGGATGGCAGACCCTTCAATCGTCCATATGCAATTCGTTTAAATTTGGCGCTGCCGAAATCAAAGGTTATCGAGGCTTTTAAACGTTTGGATAAATATGTATTTAGGATTTAAAGTCTGATTGTTTGATGATTTTTCATTAAATATTAATATTTTTAGCATATTTTTTAGTCCGGAATTAAAACAAGGCAGGTAATATGAAAAATAATTTGAAGAATGGAGATTCAATACCAATAGAAATTCTGCTTAACCGTGCAATAAATGAATATAAGTCAAGTAATAAATTTCAATTAAATAATCTCAGAAAAGTATCATTTATAAACAAGCTCTGGAATGAAAGAAAAATTAACAAATTAACCGAAGGGCTAATTAATGATTTGGAGCCTTACAAGGCCGAATTTCAAAAAGAGCAAAGTGCAGATGTTTTTTTAAGTTCACCTATGAAGGAAGAAATTAAATCCATAGTCACAGATTTTATGTTTGAAGCAGATAAAAGAAAACTCCTGTTTGACAGACCTTTTTTAAAGTTTTTTATAGAAAATGGATATCTTGATGTAGCTGAAGAATTTATTAGAGCTGCAAAAAAGGAAACCCCGCTATTAAAAGATGAAGAAATATTTCAAGCTATGCGAAATGTATGGATAATGAACAGCCTTCAAATTTTCTGGGGGCTGCCTCTAAAAATGACTCCTTCCGTATATGCTTACAGTATGCTGTATCCCTACACGGATAATTTTTTAGACAATCCAGAGTTAAGCAAGGAAGAAAAAATAAATTTTAATGAAAGGCTTTACAAAGTTTTAGATGGTGAAAAATTAACTTCTGCAAACTTTGTTGAAGAAAAGGTATTTTCATTAATCGGTCAAATCGAATCTCAATACGGCAGAGATACACACTACCAAGTTTTTGAAAGTTTGAAGCTTATTCAAGAAGCTCAGACAAAAAGCATGAAGCAGGATAGAGATGAAATATTAACTAAAGATAAAATCCTTCCTATAAGCTTTTTCAAAGGCGGGGCTTCTGTTCTTGCGGATGCTTTTTTAGTCAAAGGAAATCTTAATATTGATGAAATGTATTTTGCTTTTACATATGGTACATTTCTTCAGCTGATTGATGATCTCCAGGATGCTGAAGAGGACAAAAAAGACAGACATCAAACTTTATTCAGCACAAGAAATGAAAATGAAATTGTTGATAATGAAATTAAAAGGCTTATTTCATATATATTTAAGTTAAATACCGTAAATGAACCTGATACAGAGACCATGTATTTTATGAAACAGGTCATAAGCTCTTGCACACTTATAATGATTATGGAGGCAGCCGCGCGAAATCCTGAATTGATATCTGGTAAGCTTTATAAACAATTGGAATCATATTCTAAGGTCAGGCTTCCATACTATA
>DAIMMU010000082.1:0-2224 GCA_036720515.1 Sedimentibacter sp. | reverse complement strand
TTAATAATCATTAATTAAATTAAAAATCCATTTAGTCCAAGCAGCTACTGTAGATGCTCTTCTGTCTGCAGAATCTTCGCATAATTTCAGCTCACGTATTTTATGTTCAAGTAATTTGTTATCCGGTATATTACCACTATTAATTGCTAATTCAAATGAATACATTAATATCTCATGTTCAAGCAATAAAGAAACATATTGTAATTGTCGTTTCTTATAAGGCATATCCAATAAATTCTTTCCTTTTTTAGTGAGTGAAACTACTCTATTACCGTTTTCGTTTTTTATTTTTTCTGCTAAGCCTAAATATTTGCATGCATTATAATAGTAATCTGATTGCCTTTGTTTAAATCCTATGTTCTCTGCGATTTTTTCTGTGGTCAGGGGATTATCTTTAACCATCTCCATAATGCTAATGGCTGTATTAAAGTTGTTTGCTTGAATAAAAGGAACGTTACCAGGTTCAGGCTTTACACATGTACTGCGATATATTTCTATCAGATCCTGCATGGAGATTTTAGTTTCTTCAAAACTGTAGTTTTTCTGACGCAAAAATGATATGGATGAGTAATTATTTAAGTCTTGAAATTCAAATTCCATTAATCGAAAGATATTATTGCTGTATATCATAAAAATACACTTGACAGTTTTCGCAGCTTTATTTTGCCAACATCTGTAAGGATAATAAAGTTGCCTTACCAGGAAGTTTTCATTGAATATATTCTTGCCTTCAATTAGTGCTATAACATTTTGGTTTTCAAATCCTGCATCTATTTCTATTTGAGAATTATTAACAGCAATTTTAATATTATTTTTATTTTTTGTATCATAGATATTAAAATCAAAGGCTCCGGAACTCATTCTTCCGCTTATGGTTTGCAGCATGTTTTCTTCTTTTAAAAAATCATTTAATATATCTGTAATGCTCATTATATTTATTGCAATTGCTTCGCTGGTTATTTGATTTTTATTTATGGTTTCCAAATAATCTGGAAATTCCACATGATGAATATCACTTGTCATATTCGGAAATTTTTCGTAGGCATCAAAATGTCCAATAAGATATGTTCCTCTGCTATTTGGAAGAATAGTCAGCCTATTGCCAAATATGCTTGGTCGGGACTCATATGTATCAAACTTAGTCATTAATCTCGGTTCCCTGAATTCTCTGATTTGATTAGCTGATATCTCAAAAACGCCATTTTTGTTTATTTGATTATAAATATCATATTTTTTAAATAGCTTTTCCCATGCTTCATTATTGGTCATATAAACATCCTCCGCCTTTATATATCATAGTTGAATATGAGAACTTCGTCTATTTCTCCACGTTTGTTTCCGTCTGAATTTAAAACTCTTTTAGCTTTAATTACTCTTATGTTGTAATCATGTGTATATAAATTTTCAATAAAATCACAAGAAGAATTTGACAAAAGAAACCTGATTCCTTTTTTATTTAATTTGTCGCATTCCTTTTTTAATTCTACTTGCTGTTCTTCACCAAAACCATTGTCCGTATAGCCTGTAAATGAGCTTGACGATGACAGAGGATAATACGGGGGGTCAAGATAGACAAAGGATTTTGTATTGGATCTTATTTTTTTTAGTGTCTCCATGTAGTCACCGGAAGTAATAGTAATGTTGTTGTTATTGAAATAATCATGCATTGCTTTAACAGTAGGTAAATTAACAATATTAGGATTTTTATATTTGCCGTAAGGACTGTTAAATTGACCAGCCTGATTAACGCGATATAAACCGTTATAACAGGTTTTATTCAAATAAATAATTCTTGCTGCACGTTCGATATTATTTAAATTTTCATAATCGGATGTTCTGTCTAATTCTCTTGTTTTGTAATAATACTCGGAACTGTTATTTTCCTTATGTATTTTGAGAATTCTAACCAATTCATCGGGATTATCCATGATAACCTTGTAAACATTAATTAATTCATCATTATAATCATTTATGATTGCCTTTTTTGGCTGAAGCGAAAATAAAACTGCCCCTCCTCCAACAAAAGGTTCATAATATGTTGTTATGTTTTTTGGAATTAATGGTAATATTTCTTTTAATAATTGCCTTTTGCCTCCAACCCATTTCAGAACAGGCGCCACTAATGGATTATTTCTCATAACTTCGACTCCCTTAAATAACTCTTAAATCATTATAACATATATGGAAAAATCGAACAAGTGTTTTCTATAGGTATTGTATCAAG
>DAIMMU010000081.1:0-11228 GCA_036720515.1 Sedimentibacter sp. | reverse complement strand
GACCTACCAGCCATTTCTCAGAAAAAAGACTCTGAGAAATGGGGTTAGGGCATCTCGCAGTCTCAATCACCAATGTATTTACTCCCTTCGGTCGTATACATTGGGATTTCGTTGCGAATGACCTACCAGCCATTTCTCAGAAAAAAGACTCTGAGAAATGGGGTTAGGGCATCTTTTTCTTGAATAAAACGGAAAAGTAGGATAAACTGTTTGTTAATACTAAATTATAAGGAAAAGAAAATGGCTGATAACATTAATCTCACAGAAGGAAACATACGCAAAACATTAGTAAAATTAGCACTTCCCATAATGGGAACTTCATTTATACAAATGGCATACAATTTAACCGATATAATGTGGCTTGGAAGGCTCAGTACCGATGCGGTTGCCGCCGCAGGTACGGCCGGGTTTTTTTTGTGGTTTGGCTCTGCCTTAATTATGATTGCACAGGTTGGAGTCGGAGTAAATGTTGCACAATTATTCGGCAGGCAAGACTTGGAAGGTGTAAAAAGATATATTTCCAACGGATTTCAGCTTAATATGATTATAGCAATTTTATACTCTTTATTTCTTTTTATTTTCAGACAGCAGATAATCGGATTTTTTAATATTCAAGAAGCCAACGTCAGTGAAATGGCAGTCGAATATCTGTCAATTATTGCCGTCGGCATAACATTTCATTTTTTGAATCCTGTTTTCTCAACAATTTTAAACAGCACAGGCAACAGCATAACTCCATTTAAAGTAAACACAATCGGACTTATTGCCAATATAGTAATTGACCCTTTATTGATATTCGGTTTCGGACCCTTGCCTGCGTTGGGTATCAAGGGTGCCGCCTTGGCTACGATAATGTCTCAATTTTTTGTTACGGTCATATTTTTAATTGTAGGGAAAAAATATAATACTATTTATTCACATGTCAGATTATTTATTAAACCATGTATTGAAACCATTAAAAATATAATTATAATAGGAGTCCCTCCATTTGCACAGGTAGGTCTCCATTCGGTAATAGCCATGGTTTTGACGAAAATATTAGCGGACTTTGGACCCGTGGCAATTGCTGTTCAAAGTATCGGCTCTCAAATCGAGTCGATTACATGGATGACCGCTGAGGGCTTTTCTGCGGCAATCTCAGCATTTGTGGGACAAAATTTAGGTGCGGGAAACATAAAAAGAATAAAGGAAATATATGCACAGGGAATTCAAATATTAGGAGGAATCGGTATATTAACAACCTTAATACTAATATTTGGAGCTGAAATATTATTTTCAATATTTGTCCCCGATGACCCGATAGCTATTATAGAAGGTATTAATTATTTGAAAATTTTAGGCTTGTCGCAATTTTTTATGACAATTGAAATAGGTGCAACCGGAGCATTCAACGGATTGGGAAAAACACTTTTCCCCACGGTAAACGGAGTTATATTAAATGTATTAAGAATACCTGCCGCACTTATTCTAAGCAAAACAGTATTAGGATTATCGGGAATATGGTGGGCAATCAGCTTGTCTTCTATATTAAAAGGAGTAATATTATTTATTTTATTTCATATGTATTGGAAACATTTTGAACAAATAATGGCAGCGCAAGATAATTGTTAACCAACATAATATTCCGTCATATACTAATTAAATAAAAAGGTATATTTTTAGGAGGGAATAAATGGCTATCAGACCACCTATTTTGCGAGCCGGCGATACCATAGGAATAGTTACCTTAGGCAGCCCGCGGGATGCCGAATCAATTGACTCAAGAATACAAACCCTGCAATCTATGGGTTTTAATGTTGTTGTAGGGGAACATGTGTATTCTGATGACGGTATTGTTGCCGCATCTCCCATGGAACGTGCATCAGATTTGATGAATATGTTTATGAATCCTGATGTCAGAGCTATAATACCTACAAGAGGCGGTACGGGAGTATCGGACATTATTCCGTTTCTTGATTACAATATAATAAGGCTTAATCCGAAAATTATTACAGGATACAGCGATGTAACAATCTTATTGAACGTGCTGTACACATTGGCAGACTTAATTACCTTTCATAGTTTGCTTTTAATAGATTTCAGACCAACCACCCCGGCATATAACTTCAATCAGTTCTTTACAGCCACATCAACGTTAACTTCGCCCAGACCGCTTGAAAATCCTCCCGAAATGCCATTAATAAGCAGAGTTCCGGGAAATGTGACAGGCACTATAGTCGGAGGAAACCTCTCGTCCTTTGTTGATACATTGGGAACTCCCTTTGAAGTAGATACTACAGGCAGGATTTTATTTATTGAAGAAACTCACGAAGCGGCAAGCCGTGTTTACAGAATGATTGCTCACTTGATACATGCCGGCAAATTTAATGATTGCATAGGAATTATTATGGGAGAATGCTCGGGATGTTATGCAAATTACGGCAAATCATATGACGATATAATAAATGAAGTGATCGTTCCCTTGGGCAAGCCGCTTATGACCAATTTAGCGTCAGGGCATGGTCTTTACAAAATGGCTATTCCAATAGGAGCAGTTACGAATCTTAATACTTACAATAATACATTAACCGTTTTGGAGCCTACAGTCAGCCTGTAGGCTCCATTTATTTAATCATCTGATCATTGCTGAAAAAGTCTTCCCAAGGGTCATTTCCTTCAATCCTTAAAAGGGCATTATTAATGTCAATGCCGTCAGGAGCAACGGTGTAAAGCTCATCCCAGGAGATGGGCATTGATACTTTGGCTCCTTCTTTAGCTCTTAAAGAATATGGTGCAATGCTTGTAGCACCTCTTGCGTTTCGTATCCAGTCGATAAATATTTTGCCTTTGCGATTAGCCTTCCTCACATTGCTTGTGTAGTGTTCAGGCCACCTTTGCTCCATTACTTCCGCAACCTTCTTAGCAAAATCACGAAACCTTTCCCAGTCCGCAAACGGTTTTAACGGAACAACAACATGGTATCCTTTGCCGCCGCTGGTCTTAAGATATGAGTTAAGCGATAATTCATCAAGGATACTCTTCATATCCGCTGCACCTTGGCGCACCCTGCTTAAATCCATTCCTTCATCCGGGTCTAAATCAAACACCATTATATCCGGTATTTCAAGCTTATCAGCACTGCTTCCCCATATGTGAAATTCCAAAGTGCCCATCTGTGCCTCGGATATAAGACCGGTTATATTTTCAATATAATAATATTCCTCTGTTTCATTGCTGCCGGAGGGAACAGATATTGTGACAATTCCTTTGGTACCGGTACCCGGATGCTTTTTATAAAAGCATGCTTGGGATACACCCTTTGGGCAGCGAACAATAGTAAGAACTCTGCGTCTCAGATAGGGCAGCATACGCCCTGAAACCTTCGAATAATACCGGATAACATCTTCTTTTGTAATTTCAGGGGACTTAATTATTATCTTGTCAGGGTTAGAAATTTTAATTCCTTCAATAATAAGATTTTTTGCATTTCTCATTGGCTTTTCCTCTGTCTCACCGGTTGATACAATCTCTGTATCTTCTGCTTTTTCCCTTTTTATATCCTTTGGATTTTTATCTATTCGTATCCCTTTAAAACTTGCCTGTCTCAACAAATTATCTTTTGTCCATTCGGCAAATTTAATTTCCGCCGCGAATTCAGGTTCAAGCCAAGTAATCTTTTCATTTGACCTTGTTTTAGGAGCCTGCTTAAAAGGTGATTCCGTCCTTTTTATATTTTCAAACTTTTTCTCAAGAATTTTCATATTATTCTCAGATATTCCGGTACCCGCACGTCCTGCATAAACTAATTCCCCGCCCTCAAAAACACCAAGCAGAAGTGAGCTCACACCGCTGATTCTTTTATCGGAAAGGGTATATCCTCCGATGACAAATTCCTGTCTTTTATCGCATTTAAGTTTAATCCAGTCATCATTTCTTGTTCCGCTGTAAATTGAACCGGCTTTTTTGCCGATTATACCTTCCATTCCTGATTCACAGGCTGCGGCAAAGCTCTCCTTTCCGTGTCCTCTCACATATCGGCTGTAATATAAGCAGTTAGGTGCATCCTTCATTAAAGTTTCAAGTTTTTCCTTTCTGTAAATTAAAGATTTTCCACGGATATCCGCCCCATCCATGGCAAGAAGGTCAAAAACTATATAGGTCAGGTTTTGAGATTTTTGATTATTCAAATAGTTTTGAAGAGCCTGAAAATCCGTCTTGCCTGATTCGTCGGTGATAACTATTTCGCCGTCCAAAATAAAAGCTCTTTCTTCTGCCCAGTCTATAAGTGCAGAGGCTATTTCATAAAAACGATTTGTTAAATCATTTCCGTTCCGTGTTATCAGCCGTGCACGTCTGCCTTCCACAAAAGCTAATATTCTGTAGCCGTCGTATTTAAGTTCATACAGCCACTCACCTTCGGGAATCGTTTTGACTAATTTTGCAAGCTGAACATCAGCAATACAGAATGGATTCTTAGCGAATTTTTCATCTTGACCTACTTCAATTTCGGACATGGTTCGTCCGGTCCTGATGCTGGCTGTAAAACCTGATATACCGTCTTCATCCTTGACATACTCATCTTTTTCCTTCAGCAAAAGCCAGTTATCCTTAGTTTCCTCCTTCTTTCCTTTTAACCGTATCAAAGCCCACTTTCCCCTTAAGCGTCTTCCCTTCAGAATAAATTTAAGCATACCTTTTCTGAGCCCTTCTTCCACATTGACATACGGCTCCCAATATCCTTCATCCCAAAGCATAACCACTCCGCCGCCATATTCGCCCTTAGGAATATTTCCTTCAAAATTTCTGTATTCCAATGGGTGATCCTCAACCTGTACCGCCAGCCTTTTGTCATGAGTATCATAAGAAGGGCCCTTTGGAACAGCCCAGCTCAAAAGAGCACCATTCCATTCCAAGCGCAAATCGTAA
Organism: Sedimentibacter sp.; assembly: GCA_036720515.1. GTDB lineage: Bacteria > Bacillota > Clostridia > Tissierellales > Sedimentibacteraceae > Sedimentibacter. Next base: position 6,323 of record DAIMMU010000081.1, on the reverse strand, counting down.
TGCTCTCTGCGGGCTAAATGGTGCTGGACAACAAACCTCAGTCTTTCTTCGGAATTTATTGTCTTTCCTTCCGGTTCCGATGTTTTTTCAAAATTCCTTTTTTCGTTGTATTCGTTTAATTGTGCAGTCATAAAATCAAGCCGATTCCTTATCCTTCTTAGCCTTTTCTACGCTAACCTTAAGAGCCTCCATAAGGTCTATTACCTTGCCCGCACTTTCAGCTTCAGTAGCCACAACTTCTTTTCCTGCAATTTTTGCTTCAATAAGCTCGTGAAGTTTCGCTTGATATTCATCCTTGTACTTCGAAGGATCAAAGGGAGTGTCCATTGAATTAATCAGCAGTTTTGCCATATTCATCTCCTGTTCGGATACTTGGGGCTTAGTATACGGTTTTTGAAGCTCTTTGATTTCATCTGCAAAAAACATGGTGGAAATAAGTATGCCATCTTCTCTAGGGATTATCGCCATCAATGTGTCCTTTGTACCCATTACGGTCTTGCCTATGGCAATCTTTTGCTCTGCCATTAAAGCTGAACGCAATAGCTCAAAGGCTTTTTCACCGCCTGCCTCGGGAGCTGCCTGATAAGTTTTTTCATAATAAACGGGAGAAATCTGATTTAACTCTGCAAAATGAAGAATTTGAATAGATTTATCTTTTTCAGTCTTTATTTTTTCAATTTCTTCATCTGTGATAACTACATACTTGTCCTTATCATATTCGTATCCTTTTACAATATCTTTAGTGCCGATTTCTTTGCCGCAATGGCCGCAGGTTTTCTTGTATCTGATTCGGCTGTTGTCTTCCTTATGCAGCTGGTTAAAGTGAATGTCATTGTCCTGTGTAGCTGTATACATAGCAATTGGAATAGCAACCATACCGAAAGTAATAACTGATTTACGTGATATCATAAAAACACCTCCGGGGTTATTGTTGCCAAATATGTTGTATGTATTCTAAGATTTTATACAATTGTATTTCCTTCAAATTCATAATTCTAAAGACTCATTTACATTTATACAATCAATATTGCATCATAATCTTTTTTCAGTCATTACTTCAATAGCGCATGGGTTACCGTTTCCTTCAAATAAAGACCTTGAATTTTTTAATAATCTAATATCAGCTGACCCGGTTAGCCCTTCTTTGATAATATTATCCATAGCTCCGTTAATTGGTGCCTTTAGTCCCCCTGAGTATTGGCAGATCTCCGCTTTAATTATTAACTCATAATCTCCCTTAACTATATTAAGCTCTAATAAGTCACCTGAATAAATAACCTTTGCCACCCTGCTGCAATTATAAGTTGCAAACCTGTACTCATGTCCATTAAAAGTGAGGTTGCAGATAAATCCTTGAAAGGAAGAGCCTAAAAACGGTATGTGAGCAAGTGAGAACATTATGCTTGCATCCGTATCGCCGAAATGGTTTGATTGAAGCCATATGTATTCTTTTGGAAATGATGTTCCCCAATCTTTCTCTATATACCCTCTGCCGTTATTTAAGTCAAAAACTTCGTTATCTACCGTCAAGGCACCTTTAATCTTATGACTCATGCTTATAATATCATGGTAGCATTCCATAAATGGCAGGTACGAAAAATACCCCATTGCATCCGGTGAAAAAATGCTTCTGTTAATATTAGTAAATTCAAAGAACCCGATACTTCCTTGTATTGAATGTTCATCATTTGCAAGATTAAGCTCTATACCTTCGTCATTAAATGTATTTTCTCCTATTGATAAACAAAACGGTTCTTCCGTATATTGAAAATCATTGTCTGAGAACCTGTAATATTGAGTGTTTATTTTTGTATTTTCCTCAAGTTCATTCGAAATTATAACTTGAATAAAGGAATGAGAATCTGTGTTGTTTTTTGAAATTCCGGGTATGATGCTGATTATATTTTTCAAGTCGCATGATACCTGTTTAAAATACCATCCCTCAAAATATTTATCTTCCTTTTTCCCTTGAAACATCATGGGATTTCTCTTATGCTTAAATGCCATTTTATTATCCAACCTTCAATTTATTTTTAGTTGAATTAAAGTATCATACTTAATTATTTATTTCAAGGGTGTACGTATTCTTTTTTCTGATTACTTAAGCATTGAGCTGTTGTTTAAAATTTGTACGTTGTATAAAAACAGCACATCCTGCTCCTGTGAAAAATCTATATAGTTTTCCAGCAAATCGGTTGATATATATCTTAAATCAATTAAAGTAACCTTAGAGTATCCCTCAAGAAATAGAGGAGCTATGCTGCTTCCGAAGGAATCACGGAATAAAAGAAGCTCCTTATTGTTTTTGCAATCTTCATTATAAACGGTAATCAAAGCCTTTGCACCCGATAGAAAAACATCATAAGGATCAATTCCGCCAAACAGGTCTGCCTTATACACCTTACCCGATACATTTGATTGATAATCAAAAACAACAGCATTTTCTATTGTTTTATTTGTTAAATAGTACATAACATCCGGCTTTGGCTTAAGAGCTGCCTGCCCGTAATACGAACCATGGAAGGGGTAAAGCTTATGCTCAATATATTCATTGTCAGAGGCTTTTTTATCATTTCCAAATTCATTGAGCAATAAATCGGCAATTTTAATAATCCTTTCCTGCCTCCAATGAATATCCGTTTTGTAGTAGTCATCTATGCTTAGGGAGTTAAACAAATCAATATATTTCATGTTTGGAATATTGCTGTTCATTATTTCTGTCAGCCTGTCATAATCAATTGTCAAATAGCCGTTTTGAGCAGCCATATAATAACCCTTGTCCGGGATTATCGCATAACCTGCATTTTTGCCCCAAAGATATTTTTCATATATTTCATTAAGTTTTTCAGCTGCATTTAATACAGACTTTTCATTTAGCTTGTATTCCATTTTCTCAATTATTCCGTTTATTATATAAATATTATTATTGTCTTTTTGATTAAATAAATAATATTTACCGAAGGCTTTTAACCCTCTGAATGTGTCGCGAAATACAAATTGATCTAAAATATACTTTTCATATTCGTCCGACAAATCTCCATTTAACAGCTTATCTGACGAAAAATCGGGAATTGAAATGAGCCTCCGCCTTTCAGTGTAGGAAAATTCTTTATCCGGCATCATGATATTAGCTGCCATAAACCCAAAAATTACAATAATAAAACTTAGGGATACAGCTATATTTTTTATATTATTTTTCATTTTGCACCTCGTTAAAACCTAAAATACAGAAAAGGATTAAAGGAGCCGTCAATCAGGTAACCGGTAATTAATAAAAGCAATGACACTAAAAAGACAGGCTCCGAAATATTCAAAAAAGCTTCGCCATTTTTATTTAATTTTATCTTTCGAACAGTCTCCGTAACTAAGGGAGTAGACCCGACGGCAGCAATGATAAGCGTAAATCCATAGCTGCGCAAATAGTAATATGTTTCGGCATTTGAGAATGGTATATCCAAAATACCAAGCATTCCCTTAATATATACAATACACTCCGTTATATTGTTTGTATTAAAAATTATAAAGCTTATTGCCGCAAAGAATAAAGTATATATGTGCCCTGCTGCGGGCGGAAGCTTGCGCAATAAATCATTAAGAAGAAATTTCTCTATAATCAGTAAAATTCCGAAATATAATCCCCAGATAATAAAGTTCCAATTAGCACCGTGCCAAAGACCGGTTAAAAACCATACTGTAAAAACATTTCTAATCCATTTTAAAGCACCCGCACGATTCCCGCCCATTGGTATATACACATAATCTCTAAACCATGAGCCGAGGGATATGTGCCACCTTCTCCAAAATTCAGAAATACTTTTGGAAATGTAGGGGTAATTAAAGTTTTCAAGGAAGTGAAACCCAAATATACGTCCTAATCCTATAGCCATGTCGCTGTAGCCTGAAAAATCATAATAAATTTGAAGCATAAATGATATGGCACCAATCCAATAAAATAAAATTGTACTATCAACTAAGTTTGAAAAAATATTTCCTAATTCCCCCAATGTGTTGGCAATCAGCACCTTTTTAGACAACCCGACGATAAAACGATTAACTCCGCAGGCAAAGTCCTCAACACTATGCTTACGATTTGATAATTGCTGTTCAACCGTAGTATATCTTACAATAGGTCCCGCTATAAGCTGCGGAAACAAAGTTACATAGGCGGCAAAATTGAAGAAATTTGTCTGCACCTTTGCATTGCCTCTATAAACATCTATAGTATAGGATAATATCTGGAAAGTATAAAAACTAATACCGATAGGCAGCACTACCTTTAAAGAATTTATTTTTATTCCAAATATCCAATTAATATTTTCAATTAAAAAGTCTGCATATTTGAAGTATAACAAAATGCCGATACTAAAAACAACTGAGCAGATAAGCGGAATTTTCGCATATCTGCTCTTTCTTGACCTGTATATCCACAGTCCGTGAAGGTATCCGGACAGGATTGATATTAGCATCAAAATTGAATATATAGGCTCCCCATAAAAGTAAAAAAATAAACTTGAAATCAGTAAAACAAAATTTTTAAACTTGAAGGGCACTAAAAAGTATAGCATTAAGACTATCGGTAAAAAGTAGTATATAAAGCTAATACTTGAGAATAGCATTTTATTTTTCCTTTAATTGCAGAAAGGCATCGTGCAGGGCATTTCCCGCTTCATCACTCATAATCAGAATTACCACGTCGCCGATATTGTCAACTATAACATTACTTGGGTCTACCCCTACGCATATCCACTTTCTCGGGTCAACATTTTCTTTAATATCTGCTTTTATCTTTTCAATATCCGCACCTTCCTTTACTCTTACTAAACATAAAGAGTAAGCAGATGATGACATCATGGGTTCGGAAGCAATTGCCGCCTCAAATTCCACATTTTCCTTTCCGAGAAAATAACCCGCATTTTCTGCTGTAATTTCTGTAACTTGCAATCCTTCTTTGATAAAATCCTTCATTGAATCACTTACTTCAGCTTTTTCATATATTTTATCCAATATACTCTCAAGACTTCCCTCAAGGTTATTGTTTACAACCGGATTTTTACCCGCATCATTCGATTGGCATGCAGTAAAACCAATTACCAAGATTAATGCCAATAATAATAAATTTATTTTTTTCATAAAATTCTCCTTTTATTTTAGGGACATTCCCTTTACCCTCAGAAACTAACCCTAAAGTAAAGGTATGCTCCTCTTTCTTCTTGTTTATGCATGCATTACATATACTTTAGACGGCGGGATATGTATAATGTTCCATAACAGCTACATGTAAATAATTCCATCATACATTAACCTTGTTGAATGCACAAAAAAGCCGGCACAGTTGCCGGCTTTAGGTTATTGACAAATTATATTTAAATGTATCGCATATTTAACCGTTTATACTATGATCTGATAATAATATTTTTTAATTCACTTTCTAATTTTTCTATATTTAATGTTTCTTGTTCTTTTAGCTGCTGTAATTTATATATAGTGCTGTTAACATGGTTTTTAACATTAGATACACAATCATATGAATTATTAATTTTAGACTGCATATACCAATCTGCAATCAATCCGTCAAAAAAGAAATCCGCAAATTTGCCAAAACCTTCTGTTTCAAATTTAATATCATAATTAATTTTTACATCTGCAAGCTCAGATTTAAATCTTCTCAGCTGGTAATGAGCGTTTTCAACTTCTTTCATAGCATCATCAATATGTGAATGTTTTGCTAAATCTGAAATCAAACCTCCGCCCAACAAGTCCCACGTTCCCCATCCCTTGGCGGAACTTAAACCTTTTAGGGCAGAATCAAGACTGTTTACAGCAAATTTACCGGCTGAAATAGCTTCACTCAGCTCTTCTAAATTTCTCTTAGAATCTTCTGTTTTTCGTGTTATCTCTAATATCTTATTTGCAGAACCTTCGTCCGTCTTAATTAATAAATTCTTTTTCTGTGCATATAAACTGTTATATTCATTAATACAATCTTTATATTCTTTTCCTTCCTCTATTAATTTAGAAATTTCTGTTTTAATATATTCTAAATCATAATTTGCTTGATCATATTTAAATTTTGCTGAAAGTGCTTCTTTTTGTTCTTCCTCTTTTTTTTCTTCTAATTTACCTGTGATTGAATAAAAAATAGACACTATGTTTTTCTTGTTTAGTTTTTCTATATCTAAGTTTTCCTTATCTAATACTGTTTTTAGTTCATATACTTTATTCTTTAATTCTGATTCATCAATTCTTAATTCATTAAGAATTGAATTTATTTTATTTAACCTGTATACTTTTTGTTGGGCTTCGTCCAACATCATATTTAATTC
>DAIMMU010000279.1:0-1543 GCA_036720515.1 Sedimentibacter sp. | reverse complement strand
TTAATTCATTATGTGGGAGATTATTCAAATCTAAGACCAAGAGGGAAAATAATTCTTGCTATAAAAGAAATGACTGTCAGACTGATGAAGATATAAATTTGCCAAACGATGAAGACATGATCTAAGTCGTTTTTATATACTCAACCCGCCATACTAATAGCTCAGCTCTATTGTTCTGAAGTCACCGCTTAAGAAAATCCCATAATTAACAAGGAGTACCGATGAAAAAAAACGATATAATCGATATAGCTATAAATGATTTACAGTTTCCTAACATAGGAACAGCAAATTATGAAAATAAAACAATTAAAATAAAAAACACACTGCCGGGTCAAATCGTCAGGGCAAGAATATCGCGTTCAAGAAAAGACAGTGCTGAGGCAAAATTAGTTGAAGTTTTACAAACTGCACATTATGAGCAAAACCCATCCTGCGAACATTTTAATTTATGCGGAGGCTGTGCTTATCAAAATGTACCTTATGAAAAGCAATTAAGTATAAAATCCGAACAAGTTAAAAGAATATTAGACGAAGTGTTGACAGAAAATTATGAATTTCTTCCCATAGTGCCAAGCCCAAAAGAAACCGAATATAGAAATAAAATGGAATTTTCATTCGGCGATGAAGTAAAGGAAGGTCCTTTAGCCTTGGGAATGCACAGGAGAAACAGCTTTCACAGCATAGTCAGCACTAACGGGTGCCAAATTGTGGATAAAGATTTTCGACAAATATTATGTCACATATTAGGATATTTCCGGGGAAATGGTCAAACCTACTATCATAAAACCACTAATATTGGCTTTTTAAGATACTTATTAGTGAGAAAAGCAGAAAAAACAGGAGAAATTTTAATTAATTTAATTACAACAAGCCAAAGCATTCTAAATGAAAAAGAGCTTGTAGATTTGATTTTAAACATTAACTTGCAAGGAACAGTAAAATGCATTGCACATTCAATATTTGACGGGGTAGCGGATGTAGCAAAAGCCGATACCATGAAAATCCTATATGGTGAAGATAAAATCACAGAGGAACTTTTAGGGCTTAAATTTAACATCTCATCATTTTCCTTCTTTCAAACAAATCCCTTGGGAGCAGAAAAACTATATTCAATAGTAAGAGATTTCATAGGAAAAACAAGGGATAAAACAATATTTGACCTATATTCCGGAACCGGAACCATCGGACAAATATTAGCCCCAACAGCAAAGAAAGTAATAGGCATAGAAATAGTTAAAGAAGCAGTAGAAAAAGCAAACGAAAATGCAAAGCTAAACAACTTAACCAACTGTACCTTCATAGCAGGCGATGTTCTAAAGAAAATAGATGAATTAAATGAAAAGCCCGACATAATAGTTCTCGACCCGCCCCGCGAAGGCATCCATCCAAAAGCAATTCAAAAAATAATAAACTACAAACCGGAAACCTTCATCTACATTTCATGCAAACCAACATCCCTGAAAAACGACCTGCCTGTCTTCTTGGAAAATGGGTATAAGGTTGTGAAGGTTCAGTGTGTTGATATGTTTCCGCAAACCGGGCA
>DAIMMU010000278.1:0-1549 GCA_036720515.1 Sedimentibacter sp. | reverse complement strand
GCTTCCACTCCTGCATTGTTTAAATAACTTATTAAAGCCAAAATATACTGATGGCTGGAAGCAATACTCACATGTGAACCGGGATCCGCATCGATTGTTATTATGGAACCGGGACCTTTTACATCAAAATAGCCCGATATTATCTTTTGATCCTCAAGCTCCTCCATAATGCTTAAAAGTTCTTCCTCAGTATCTTTATACAGCTTTTCATTTTCTCTGTTTTCTTCCTTAAGCAATTCCAATTCGTCCCTGAGCTTGTTTTTTTCAAGGGTTAGTCTTGCCAGCTCATCGTTGAGCTGAACTGTTTTTTCATCAGTGTTGACATCGCCTAAAACATTGTTTGCCGTTCTCATTTGAGTCATCAAAATAATACCTAAAATTAAGCTTATTGCAAACAGCATTCCCTTTTGCCACATTTTATTCATCAATAATCCTCCATTTTAAAGTCCTCTATATATACAGGACTGTCCCCCTTTGTAAAATCAATTAATCCTGAAGCAACCGTCAAATTATTATTTAATCTTTCATTGATAATTTTCATCGCAAAAACAATCTGATAATCGGTATCTTCGTTTAAGTCTATCCTTACAGCCGTTCCGTATTGTGTTTCAAACATAAAACTGTTATTTAAACCAATATTTAAGCTTACTACTGTTTCACTTCCGTATTCATTGTTTAAATATTCTATTGAATCAAATATTTTTTCATTGTTTTCAATGCCTTCAAAATGAATACTTTCTCCTATATTGTATACTACATTCGCATAACTTTCAATAGTTATTAACTCTAATTTTTCAATATCGGTTCTCAATACTATCCCATTTCTGTCAATTATTATGTATTCATTGTTAAAGAAAATCTGATATTTATCTACCCTTTCCGTAATGTCCAAAAAAATCTTATTCGGAAGCTCATAAACAACCCTGACACTTTCTATATATACCTCTTTCTCAAGATTTTCCTTGACCTTTAACCTATCAATGTCAAATATTTTTTTTTCTGTTTCAATGCCTGACTTTTCAATTATATATTCGTCGCTGTATGTTGAATTTCCGTCAATATCAACGCTTATAAGATCAAAATACGGTGTTTTATAATATATATAGAAAAGACAAAAAACAACAACTACAGCAGCCGTAATAAAAGCTGCTGCACTTACAAATAGCTTTCTATTCCTTATTTTTTTCTTTTTTTTCCGTTTTTTATTATTTTTTTCAGCCATCGTGTAGTTTTCCCCTAATACCTCTTTTGTTAGGCATCACTATTTATTCATTGATTTCCGTAATTATAACCCCTAAGTTATGCAATTTATAAATAAACTTTTCATACCCTCTTTTTATATGATGAATATTATTTATCTTTGATGTTCCTTCAGCTCCCATTGCAGCAATAACCAATGCCGCTCCTCCTCTTAAATCCTTTGCTTCGACCTCAGCGCTGAAAAGCCTGTCAACACCTTCTACAACCGCAACTCTTCCAATAGTTGTAATGATGGCACCCATTTTTTGCAGCTCGGGAACATGTTTAAATCGGCTGTCAAATACAGTTT
>DAIMMU010000080.1:0-11448 GCA_036720515.1 Sedimentibacter sp. | reverse complement strand
ACTGCCCGGAAGCAAATTTTTATTTTCAGCCATTTTATTCCTCCATATATAGATTGTCTATATACATTATATGTAGATTATCTATATATGTCAAGTCAAAAAAGGCAATTAGAGTTTAATCCTAATTGCCTTTTTCCCATCTGAAGCACCGATGTTCAGCTTTAGCCGAACGAATTCATTTATTACTATGCTTTTTTTACTTTCTTAATCTTTTCCATATTGTCGTTTTGTCCAATCCCTAAGAATATTGTTGCGAACATTACCACAAGCATAACATAAGCATAGAATACATACGGGGCTATGTCTGTAGCTATTAGCGGAGCATTACTGTCAGCAGCAAAACCCAATGTATATATAATTGCAGGTGTCCACGGCAGACTGTAAACAAATGTATTTGATTGAGCATCCATTAAATTGGCAATCCTGTACGGGCTTATGCCATGCTTTTCGCCTAACGGCTTTGCAAATGAGGCACCTACTGCCAATATAGCGGGAGCATTTAATCCCATCAATGCTGAAAGTATTATTATCATAACGGAAATTGTTATTTCAGCTCCAACCCTTGTATCTGTAACTTTGTTCAAAGCATTCAACAGCTTGACATCTCCCTGACCATTCCTCATTACCGCTATGGAGCCAAAGAGCAACAATGCCAATACTATTACCTGAATCATGCTGCTCAAGCCTGTTTGAATAACTCCACCTATCGTGCGGTCGAGGCCTTGACCGGATACTGAAAAAATTGCAGGTTTTGCTGCATTAACAACATCAATTTGCACAAAATCAAATAACCCCACAGCTACGCCCGTAACTACTCCGACAACCGAGCCTACAATAGTTGCAATTATTATATCTCCTGTTTTAACCGCAACTATAATAGTAACTATAACAGGTATAAACATGAATAATGTATTTGGATTATATTCTATTGTAGTTGCTGCAGTACCTAAAATTGCTTTACCGGGTCCAAATATTAATATGCAAATAATTGTTAAAATTCCCGCCACAATTGCATACTTTAACCTTGAACGAACAACTCCGGGTACGTCTACTCCCTGTGATGTAGCGGAGCAAATAGTTGTATCAGATACCGGCGCTAAATTGTCTCCGAATGCACCGCCTGATATAATAGCTCCTGCAACCAATGGCGGATACGCTCCTAATGCAACCGCCGCGGGATATAAAACTCCCATACCTGTAGCTATTGTACCAAAGCCCGTACCGGTTGCAGATGCAAATATTGCGCAAGCTATGAAAGTGATTACTGTAAATGCTGTACTTCCGACACCCATATTTGCGGCAATGCCGGCAATACCCAATGCCAAGCCTGAGTCCCTTAATATTCTTGAGAAAACCCCTGCAAATAACCAACAAACTATTGGTATTATAGCTTCTTTGCTCGCCATACCCTCTATTATCGTATTTGAATAATCCAGCTTATTTTTAGCAAAGAAAAATCCAACTACAATTGCCATAAAAGCAGGCACCCATAAAGCACCATCGGATATTGATCCATAGATAAATGTTGTTGTAATAATTAATACCAAAAATACCAAGAATGGAACAAACGACATCCATTCACCGCCATAGAATTCTAATTTTTTTACCTTAGATTCCATAAATTCCTCCAATAAATTATATTATTTAGTACATTTTAATATGAGCAATTTCTATGCCAAAGCATAACTAATATAATACATTGGAATTTAGCGTAAATTTAAAAAAGTGCCTAAGAATTTATTTTCACATGGAAAAATATTTCTTAGCACTTTTTTTCCTATCTAACGTTTGAATAATCGTTTAAATTATATTCTGTAATCTTATTAAATAATTGTCTTCTGCTTATATCCATGAGTTTAGCCGCATGTGTTATATTATTATTGCATTTTTTCAAAACATCAGTTATATATTTAATTTCAAAATTTCTTTTAGCCTCTTTATATGTTGTGTAATTTTGATCATTTGTTTTATTTTTTAATTGATTGATTGTGTCCTTATTAATTATTTCACCTTTTAAAATGCTTCCGTTAGACAGCACAATCAGTCTCTCGATTATATTCTTTAATTCTCTTATGTTGCCGGGATAATTGTAATTTAATAACTGCTGCATGGTATTCTCATCAACATCTTTTATTCCCTTGCCCATTTCTTTATTAAACATATTTATTAAAAAGTATATTAAATCGGTTAAATCTTCTTTCCTATGTCTTAAGGGCGGTATTTTTATTTCAATGGTATTTATTCTGAAAAATAAGTCTTCTCTAAATTTCCCCTCCGAAACCGCCTTTTTCATATCTTTATTTGTAGCCGAAACCAGCCTGAAGTCAACATTTATTAACTTATTTGAACCAATTCTTTCTATTTGCTTTGTTTCTAAAACCCTAAGAAGCTTAACCTGAGTTTCTTCATTTATGTCTCCTATTTCATCAAGGAAGGCAGTTCCCCCGTTAGCTTCTTCTAAATGACCTATTCTCATTGAAGTGGCTCCTGTAAAGGCGCCTTTTTCATGTCCGAACAATTCTGATTCTATTAATCCTGCCGAATAGTATTGACAATTAATGGGTATGAAGGGCATATTTGCTCTGCTGCTGTTATCATGAATCATGTTGGCAATAATTTCTTTCCCCACACCCGATTCTCCGGATATTAAAACATTGGAATTACTGTCTGCTACTTTTATTGCCAGTTCGTATACATTTTGCATTTCTTTATTTCTGCTTGTATAAAGATATTTGCTTTTCGTGCTTTTTTTGTTTATTTCATTCATATTTTGAAGAGAAAAAATTTTATGAACCTTCTCAATTTCATTTATCAACTCTTCGGGATTATGACTTTTAATAAAATATCCAAAGGCTCCTATTTTCATTGATTGTACTGCTGTTTCAATGCTGCCGTAACCTGTAACCATTATCACTTCGATATTTTTATTATACCTTTCCTTTACTTCCCTCAAGAATTGCACACCATTTATTCCCGGCATCATAATGTCGCTGATTATTAAGGAGTAATAATCAAGTTCCATTAACTTATATGCCTCTTCTGCAGAGGCTGCAACATCTATTGTGTAACCTTTTTTTGTAAGGAGCATTCTGTTTGTTTCTCTATAATCGGCATCGTCATCTACGATTAAAATTCTAAATATACCTGCCATTAACTGCTCTTCCTTTCTAAAGGTATAGTTATTGTAAATATTGTACCTTCATTAATTTTACTTCTGACATCAATTTTGCCGTTTAATTTCTCAACCTCGGAATATACAATGAAAAGACCTAAGCCTGTCCCTTTTCCCAGTTCCTTAGTTGTAAAAAACGGATTAAATATGTTATTTATGCTATTATCATCTATCCCGCTGCCTGTATCTTGACAGATTATAATTAAATCATTATTGTCAATATGTGTTGTTATGAATAAGTCACCGCCGCTTTCCATTGCATCTACGGAATTTGACAATAGATTTAATATAATATGCTCTATGCTATCCCCATTAATTTTTATTTCATCTATAATGTTGCTTTCGATTTTAACATTTATATTATTCTTTTTAATGGCATCATTGTGCATTTCAACTAATTTCGATACCATTTGATTAATATCTATTATTTTGCTTTCATTGTTTGAAAGTCGTGAAAAGCTTAATATATTATCAATTATTTTACTTGCACGGCCGACGGCTGAATCAATAAAATCGAGAGACTTTAATGCCGCATCCTCAATTTTATCATTCATTCTCAATAAATAGCTTTGCGTTCTTACTATACCTAAGGGGTTTCTGATTTCATGTGCCATTCCGGCAGCTAATTGTCCAACCGCAATCATTTTGTTAGTTTGAAGTATTCTGTTTCTATTAATTTTATCTAATGTAATATTCTTTATACGTATCAGCAATGTATTATTTATATCCTTCAAATGTTGAAAATTCATCTCATATACTTCATTTTCCGCCACAACTTCTTTTTTTATGTTTTTCTTATTGCCGAATGCTTCTTCTATTAAACAATTGCTGCAATCATTACAAAATTTTTTAATATATAAATCACACTTTTTTCCGATTGTATACTCTTTAACAATCGGAAAATACTCCGCCAAACTCTTATTTATTTTTAAAACATTTTTATTTTTATCCACAACAAGCATAAATTCGGATATTCCGTCAAATATTATCTGCAGCTCATTACGGCTGTTTTCTAATTCTTCGGTTCTTTTTTTCACTAATTCCTGCAATTGAAAGTTATATAATAATATAAGTATTAAGGCACTGCCTATTACTATTGCCGTTATGACTATTTTTCTTATAACTTCTGACTGATTTACCTCAAATGTTAAGGGTGTAGATATACCAAACCATTTTTGCTGTATTTTTTCTAATTGTCCCTTGTACTTTAATTGATTTATTCCCTTATTTAAAATGTGAACTAATATCTGTTTATCTTTTGCAACGGCAAAAACAACTTCTTCTTCATATAAAATTATATTTGAGTATTCAAGATTCAGACTATCATTTCGTTCTACCAGCAAAAATGTTATTATAGGTTCATCGCCTATAACTGCATCAACTTCACCTTCTAAGAAAAGCTCAAAAGCTTCTTCTACATTGTGCGTATATACTAATTCCGCTCCCGGATAATTTTCTTTTAAATAGCTATTAGCATAGTCACCTAACTCTGTTGAAATTTTCATATTGTTAATATCTTCAATTTCAATGTTTTCATCTGTTTTTGTCAACAGAACAGTTCGCAGGTTATAGATAGGGTCAGTAAACAGGTAATCCTGACTTCTTTCTTTGTTTATAAACATATCGCATAGATGGGTGTGCCCTTCTTTTAAAGACAGTAAGGCATCATCCCATTTCATCGGAACAGTCTGAATGTCAGTTCCCAATTCCAAGGACAGCAGGTTTACAATATCAACAACTACTCCCTTATATTGGTTATCTATCTTATCGACGAAACGTAAAGGGGGGGCATTTTCATTAGCAGCATAAATTATTGCATCTTGGCTTTTAAGCCATTCAATTTCATATTCGGTCAATTGCTTTTTATTGTTGCTGTTAATAATAAATACAACAATTACAACCATCAGAAATGCGACAATAAAAACAGCACTCTTTTTGTTCATTTGTTTCCTTTCCAATCAATCATTTTCTTCAGTTAAATGATTGCTCCGTTCTTTCTATTATTTCATCCTGCAGCGCTTTTTCAAGATTGTTGAAGTGGTCTGAATACCCTGCAACTCTTACTATTAAATCCTTGTATTCTTCAGGATGTTTTTGTGCATCCAAAAGAACTTTTTTGTCTATTACATTAAATTGAATATGATGACCCATCAGCTCAAAATATGACCTGATCAGTGATGATACATTTTTTAGACCTTCCTCGCCCGCAATTGAAGATGGTACAAACTTCTGATTCAATAATGTTCCTCCCGTGGAAGTATGGTCCATTTTGGAGCAGGATTTAAGAACTGCCGTAGGACCGTTAATGTCTGCGCCTTTTTCGGGTGATATACCGTCTGATACGGGCTTCCCGGCTAATCTTCCGTTTGGAGAAGCACCCATTACAGAGCCGAAGTATACATGACATGTGGTCGGAAGCATATCAATTTGGTATATTCCTCCGCACACAGTGTTTCTTCCCCTGATTAAATCTCTTACCTTAGTAAAAATATCGACCATTATATCGTCCGCATAATCATCGTCATTGCCGTATTTGGGAGTGTGATTTAATACTAAATTTTTAATACTATCATGCCCCTTAAAATTCTCGTTCAATGCATTTTGCAATTCAAGCATGTTAATTCTTTTCTCATCAAATACATTGTATTTAATTGATGACAAGCAATCGGTTATAGTAGCTATTCCTACAATTTGAATGTACCTTGTGTTGTATTTAGAGCCTCCTGCATTGTAATCTCTGCCGCTTTCCTTGCAGCCATCCGTCAATACCGACATAAATGTTGAAGGCATATGCTTTGCGAAGATTTTTTCTATTACATTGTTGCCTTCAATTTTAATGTTTACAATATAATTAAGCTGCTCAACAAAAGCATTGTAAAGCTCTTCATAGGTTTTAAAAGCTTCGGGATTTCCGGTTTGTATTCCAATCTGCTTGCCGGTATATTTATCAAAGCCGTTGTTTAAAGTGAGCTCCAATACCTTGGGAACATTTAAGTATCCCGTTAAAACATAGGCTTCCCTACCGTGACAGCCTGTTTCAACACATCCGCTGGCTCCGCCGAAACGAGCATCCTCCAATGTTTTGCCTGCATTTAGAAGCTCCTGAATTAATTCCTCCGTATTGTAGAATGCGGGCTGACCCCAGCCCTTTCTTGAAATCTCCACTGCTCTTTTTAAGAATTCTACGGGAGTTTTAACACTTATCTGAACGTTGGAGCTTGGTTGCAGAAGCTTCATTTCATCCATTGTATCAAGAATCATATAGGATATTTCATTAACACCGTCTTCTCCGGTATAGGGATTGATGCCTCCTGTGTTTATATTTGCAAAGTCTGTGTAAGTACCGCTTTCTTTTAAGGTTATTCCTACCTTTGGCGGAGCCGGCTGATTATTAAATTTAATCCAAAAGCACTCCAATAGCTCCCTTGCTTTATGGTAATCAATTGTACCCTCTTCTTTTTCCTTTTTGTAGAAGGGATAAATATATTGGTCAAGTCTTCCGGGAGAAAATGAGTCCCATGTATTAAGCTCCGTTGTAACTCCTACATGCACAAACCAGTACATCTGCAATGCTTGGGCAAAAGTTTCCGGCTTATGGGCAGGCACTATTGTACAGTTATTTGCAATCCACAGTAATTCTTCTTTTCTTTTTGGATTTGTTTCCTTTGATGCTAATTCCCTCGCATACTTTGCATATCTTTGACCGTATATAATTATTGCATCACAAGATATTGCCATACCGGTAAGCTGTGCTTTTTTATCATAAGCATCGGGATCATTTATAAAATCCAACCTTTCTACTTCTTCCTCAATTTCATTTTTAAAATCAAGGAATCCTTTTTCGTAAATTTTACCGTCCGCAACCGTATGTCCCGGAGCTCTCTGCTCCATAAATTCCGTAAACATTCCGGCAACATAACAATCCTTCCATTCCTGTGTCATTGCTTCAAGAATTTTATGCCTGACGGAACGTTTTTCCCAATATGGAATAATTTTATCCTGCTGCAGTTTTTTATCTTCCTCTTTAACTTTAAAGCTGATATACTTCCTGTCATTCATTACCGTCATATCTTCCACAGTATGGCAGCACAGCTCCGGAAATGTGGGAACCACCTGAGGTCCTTCACTTTTCTCTCCTACTATAAGTTCATCTTCCCCAATATACAGCTTTCTATTTTCCATTAAATTTTTAAAATTAAATGCTCTTAATACAGGGGTTTCCACTGTGCCATAATATTTCTCATAGAATTCCGTTTCCAATAACGCCCTTTCCAAGCTTACAGCCGTCTGCGAAGCGACGCTTAATTCTCTTAATTTTTTGGTTCTTTCGGTATATCCCAGCATATTATCCTCCTATTTTTACTATATATCCTTCTTTTTCGAACATTTCCTCAAAGCTTTTCAATTTCACGTCTGTTGGTTTTTTCATTTGATAAAAGTTATAGCTTCTGCCTAATTTTTCATATTTATGTATTGCTATATCATGATACGGAAGCAAATTAATTTTTTTAATGGTTGTATTCTTTATTAACTCCATAATTGCCATGATATGGTTTTTATCGGCATTGATTCCTTCTATTAAGGGCAGCCTTAAATTTATATTATTATGTATTTGTGAAAGCTTGTTTAAATTATCGATAATATTCTTATTTGAACCGCCTGTATAAAGTATATGTTTATCATCCTCCGTTGATTTAATGTCATATAAAAATAAATCCGTATATTTTGATACCCTTTCCAAAACCTCAAAGTTAACTGCCCCGCAGGTGTCAACCGCCGTATGTATATTTTCTTCCCTTAGCTTTTTTAAAAGTTCTTCAACAAAATCTGCATATATTAGAGGCTCTCCGCCGGACAATGTTACACCGCCCTTAGAGTTTTTATAAAAAACCCGGTCCCTTAATACTTCTTTCATAACTTCATCTACGGTATATTCTCTTCCTGCAATTTGTCTTGCTCCATTTATGCAGCAAACAGTACAATCCCCATTAAAAGAGCACTCGTCCGTTGTAATAAGCTTATTGTTAATTATTTCTATAGCATTATTTTTACATTCTCTCACACAGTTGCCGCATAAGGTGCATTTGTTTTTATCGTATAAAATTTCATCATTAGAACTTTGACTTTCCGGATTGTGGCACCATATACATTTTAAAGGGCATCCTTTAAAAAATACGGTTGTCCTGATTCCAGGCCCGTCATGGACAGAAAATTTTTGTATGTTGAATATATTAGCTTTCATTGATTTTCCCCCCATTACGGTTGCCATTCGTAAGTTCTTTAATGAAGCTGTAAGTAATTTTTGCTGTTAAGCCCCATATTATATAATTGTAATATTTATAAAAATAAACGGGATATCTGATTTTTCCCCAGTTGTAATCCTCTCCGTTGTTAACCATATGGTATGGAAAATCCTTATCGGCTTCCGGATAATAATTCATATAGTATTTTTCAGGCTCATTTTCCAAAAAGAATGATAATGGAACAAAGAAAACTTCGGAAACTTCATCAATGTTATAATCTATTTCATATTCATCCATATCTTTAATCAGTCCTAAAAATGTGAATACAAAAGAACCGCTTTTGCTTGAAGCATAATTAAGCTCTGCAATCACTTCAATATTTGCTTTATTTAACAGCAGTTCCTCTGAAGTCTCCCTTATTGCGGCTTCTATAGGGCTTTCACCTTCTTCGATTCTTCCTCCCGGGAATGAAATTTCTCCGGGCTGTGTAATTGTATTGGATCTTACCTCGTATACTAAATTTAATTCTCCGTCAATTTCAATTATCGGCACCAGCACTGCAAAGCTTACATCATAATCAATCGGCTTTGGTTTAGTATTTTTTAGTTTGTCTTTTATGTATTTTATATTCATTTATCCTATCAGCCTCATTATTCCAAATATTATAAATATCAGTCCGGATATTGTTTTTATTATATAAGAAGGGATATATTTAGTCAATGATGTTCCGATAATAATTCCCACAAAGCCTATGGCCAGCATTGCAGCAACGGAGCCGGACAAAACTATCAAAGGATATCGGGCATCCATGGACAAAGTCATGCATGTAAGCTGAGTTTTATCTCCCATTTCCCCTAAGAAAAAAGTAAGAGCTGTAGTAATTACAGGTCCTAAATTGTAATGCTTTTCTTTCTCCCCACTTTCTTCATACACAATTGTAATTATTCCAAAAATTATAAAAATAATGCCTGCAAATAGCTGAAGAAGATATTCATCTGTAAAATTAGATATAAAGCATCCTACATATACGGCAGCTCCGTGATTTAAAAGAACTCCCAGTAATATACCCGCAAGCATTTGAATTACTGTATATTTAGCGGATAAGGTCATCAGCATCAATTGTGTTTTATCACCCATTTCAGCAATAAAAACCAATAAAAAGGCTTCCAAAAATTCTTTATGCATACTTCCTCCCTGAATATTAGCAATATACTCTTTTATTAATCAACGATATATATTATAATATTTAAACCAGAGTACAAACAGAACAACAATAAAAACAATCTTGGAGGTATTATGAATAAGAATATATTAATAACCACAGCTCCTTTTGGAAACGGCCATAAAATGGCTGCAACAGCAATAAAAAATGCATTTATTAAAAAAGGTTATAATAATGTGGTTGTTGTAGATTTGTTTACTGAAACTCATCCCAAAATAACCGAAGCTATAAAAAAAGCATATATAAAAAGTTATGATTTCGGAAAAACATATTCAAAGCTGTATTATGGTTCAGAAAAACTTACGGATAAAAGGGTAGTGGAATTGTACAGAAATTTCGGATTTTCAAAACTAAAGGAAATTTCGGAATGGTTTAAACCTGATGTTATAATTAACACATTCCCAATATTGGCATCATTGAAAATCAAGAATGCCCAAGGCAAGAACATCCCTGTATTTAACATAATTACCGACTATTATGCTCATAAGCTTTGGATAAGCGAGGAAATTGACAAATTTTATATTGCAACCGATGAATTGCAGGAAGAATTTAAAAAAATGAATATTCCTACCGAAAAAATCGTGGTATCGGGAATTCCCGTCAGGGAGGCTTTTGAAGAAATCGACAATATATCAAAGCTTCATGCAAAATATAATTTTAAAAGAGGAAATAGTATTGTACTTATAAACTCCGGAGCATTTGGTATATTCAGAGATATAAAAAAGGTATGCATAAAATTATGTAAACATAAAAATATCCAGGTTGCAGTAGTTTGCGGAAATAATAATTTGCAGAAAATGAAATTGGAATCCTTAGGACTTAAAAATTTAAGAGTGTTTGGATTTGTTGAAAATATTCATGAGTTATATAAAATATCCTGCTGCATGATTACCAAACCCGGAGGAATAACCTTAACGGAAGCATTGGCTGTACAGCTTCCTCTGATTATCATCAAGCCGGTGCCGGGACAGGAAAAGGAAAATGCATTATATTTTGAAAAAAAAGGTGCAGGCATCATAGCTTATAATTCTTTTGAAATTGTCAACAGCACAATCGATTTAATAAATAATCCTCAGCTGTTGTCTGCCATGCGTAAAAACATGAAAAAAATGTACAACAAATCTTCATCTGCGAAAATTGTTGATGATGTGTTGGGAAGTTTAATGGAATAGGTATTGGGTATGAGATTCCGCTTTGCAATGCCCTGCCGCTGTTTTTCAGGAAGAACGCTGAAAAACAGCGGTAGGGCATCTTTCTCGTGCCGTCCGGAATAACATGGTATTTATTGCAATAACAATCTATTTATTTTTGTTTGACATATATTCTCTTAAAACTTTATACAGACATTTTTTAAAATTATCATCCTGTTCTTTTCTTCTCTTTGACGGTCCCTTTGTCTTTCCCCCTTGTTTTCTTATTCTTTCGCTTATATATCTGGATTGGAGCAGACTGTCTATATTATTTTTATTTATAAAAAATCCTGCTGTATGAATTATTGCCGAAGCCTTTCCCAATAGAAGGCTCGCAAGTCCGTAATCCTGAGTTATCAATATGTCTCCCTGCTTAAACATTTGAACTATTTTGTAATCAACGGACTCTCTTCCCCGTTCGACAACAACAACTTCAAAATCACTGACTATATAATGATCAATGTCTGAAACAATTATCAAACCAACTCCAAACTCTTTGGCAGCTTTTTCACATATTTCTCTTACCTTCTGCGGGCATGCATCTCCATCTATTATAATTCGCATGAAAAAACTCCTTTTTTATATAGATTATGACAATCAATTACAAATGTTAACAGATAT
>DAIMMU010000079.1:0-11453 GCA_036720515.1 Sedimentibacter sp. | reverse complement strand
CTGTATCCTCTGTTCTTTTTTATTTTCTGATAAAATCAACTGTGAATAGTAACAACAGGGAATGTCATTAGAGAATCTATGTGTTCTAACAACTTACAATTTGCATAAAATTAACTATATTACAATTTCGAGGTAAGTATGATTATTAAAATTAAATGGAAATCATTATTGATAATTTTTGCTGTTATATTTGCTTTATTGGCAATTTATTTATTTACGAATAAGACTCAATTTGTTTCTGCAGATGAAGAAAAGGATTTTATTAAATGGGTAGATTTCAGGGTTTCCTATGATGCCATGGATAGGGCTTTAAGGGCTGATATCAACAGTCTTGATGAAGAAGTTAAATTGGATTGGATTGAAATATTGGCTTATCTTGGAACAAGATATGGCGGTGATTTTTTTTCTCGCTATAAGGCTAAAGACATGGATAATTTAATAAACAAATTAAAAAGTGGTGAAACCATTGAAAATATGACCAAGGATCTCAAGCATTACAATTACTACCATGAGGCATATAAGGCTGTGTTGGAAGGATTTGTAGGTCCTTTTGAAATACAGGTGAAGGATGAAAACACCGGAGAAAAAGTCTGGGTTAAAAAGTACGGATTAAAAGCATTTTCTCCCATAGGAGGAGGTTACCATTACGGACATTATGATGATTTTGGAAACTCCCGCAGCTATGGCTTCAGAAGAGTTCATTTGGGAAATGACTTGGTAGGTTCAATAGGCACTCCGGTTATTGCTGTTGAATCAGGCCGAATCGAGGCATTAGGCTGGAATCAATACGGGGGATGGCGTATAGGAATACGCAGCTTGGACAACAAAAGATATTACTATTATGCTCACCTGCGAAAGGATCATCCTTATGTCAAAACCCTTAAGGAAGGGGATGTTGTATTAGCAGGAGATGTAATCGGATATTTAGGTATGACCGGATATTCACGAAAGGAAAATGTCAACAACATAAATACCCCTCACCTGCATTTTGGAATGCAGTTGGTTTTTGATGAGTCACAAAAGGAAGCATTGGCAGAAATATGGATTGATGTTTATAGAATTGTAAAGCTTCTTAATAGAAACAGATCCCCTGTTGTTTATAATAAAGAAACAAAGGAATTTGATAGAATTTACGAAATAAGGTTTCACAATATCGAAAAGATGCCCTAACCCTATTTTTCTGACCAAAGGGAGAGAAAAATAGCGGTAGGTCATTCGCAACGACTTCCCAAAATATGCGACGCAAGGAGCAAATATTTTGGTGAAGGAGACTGCGCGATGCCCTAATTATAGGTATGGGGACATTAGAGAAATGTCCCCAAAACGTTTAACGGACATATTTGTTTACTATGTTAGACATCATTACCGCGGCTTCTGCCCTGGTTAAATATTCATCAGGGCAAAAGGCTTTAATGTGTTTACCGGATACTATTCCGTTAACATAGGCAGTTTTAACTGCTGAAATTTCTTCCTCCGTGAGGGTTTCCAAGTCGGAAAATATTACATTTATATCTATATCCGCATATTTATCGCTGCTTATCAATATGTCTTCAATTAATAAGGTTGCTTTTTTTCGATTGAGGTCTTCCAATGGATGTATAGCTTCCATTAAGCCTCTCTCATAGATATCTTTTACAAAATCCAATGCCCAGAAATGTACATTCGTAAAATCATAATAGAGAATTGTATTTCGTGTTTGTATTTTACTTTGTTTATTTACATTTTCTATATAATTCAGTGTTCTGCTCAAAAAAATACAGAATTCTTCAAAAGTTACAGGGTTATTCGGGTTATATAGTGCCGCTTTGCTTACTATTCCCCTACCATACATATCCATAATAATTTTTCTTGCCCAATGGAATGATATGTCTTCATATATATATCTGCCGTATTGTGTATCCCCGGTACGCAGAAGCCAATTTCTTTCTATCCAGCCTTCTTTTGTTTCATCTATGTATACTTTATACCAATAGTATCCGTTCTTTAATACGGGACCTTCGGTAATTGTTCCCAATTGGTTAACACTAAGCTGATGTACATAATTTCCTGCAGGAGCATCTCTTAAATAATAAGCCCTCCTGATACCGTCTGTTCTTACATAATCTCCTTCCTCATAAAATATGATATTACCGCTTGAGCGATTATTAGGTGTCGGAACTATCAAAGACCTGCTTGGCTTACTTTCTCTCGGAAGATAAGAAAAGTCAATATTATTTATTTTTTTACCGTATTCTTTTTCTATTACATCATAGACAAGCTGCTGATATGTATATTTCTTGGCGTAGGGCGAAACAGGATTGTTGCTTTGAGACCAGCCATTATATGCCCATAATGCAAAATACCAGTTTTCCAAAATATTTGGGTCCATATTTCCTACACTTGAAACTTGGTTGTATGAACTCATGCTCCATTTATTAAGGAGTACATCCGCACCTGCTTCTATATTGTACAATATGTCATACTTAAGTTTGTAGTTGTCGTATCCTCCGTATACATTGTTTATCTGCATAAGACCGATGCTTGTGCCGCATATTTTAGGACTTCCGTCACTGTTAAAATGCTTATAAACGGACTCGACTCTTGCTATTCCTTTTAAAAGTATTGCCGGTATGCCTCTTTTTACTGCAACCTCATCAATAATAGCTTCTATTTTGTCCCTTGGAGGGTTTACACCTGCATACACTGTCGTGTTAAATATTAATAAAAGTATTATAATCATTATAATTTTACGGGCTATAGTTTTCAATATTCACACCTCTCTGTATTGTGAAACTTATTGATTATCATGTTTATAATGTAAATATTCCCATATTATTGAAAATTATACCTTTATTTTTGTGATATGCTTTCTTTCATACCATTTTTGTCAAAAAAAATGGATAGTACTTCTTTCAGGAGTACTATCCCCATGGGATTCTGCGGTTTTGCGCATCTACAAATGCAGTTTTTCAGAAATTTTAGACATTATCACTGCAGCCTCAGCTCTGGTTAAGTATGCATCAGGACTAAATATTCCTGAGCCCTTACCGGACATAATGCTGTTGGTGTAGACTGTTTTAATTGCCATAATTTCTTCTTCATTTAAATTGCTTATATCAGTAAACACAGTCTCTATATCTATTGAAGTAAACTCTTCGTTGATTTCAAATAAATTTTCAATTATTAACGCTGCTTCTTTTCTGTTTAAATTTTCCAAAATATTAACCAAATCTTCTTCATCGACTAATCCTGATTCATAAACATCTTCTACATATTCAACAGCCCATGGATTAATATCTTCATTATTTGCCAATAAAACAGGTTCTGCTTCTTCAGATAATATTTCTGCTTCCCGGGAGCTTTTTTCTTTTTCTTCGTCATCCCGGGACTTATCATTTTCTGTTGAGCTTTCTTCATTTTTCGATGGGCTATTCTCATCTTCTGAGCTGATATTCACACCTTCAGCATAGTCCAATGCTTTGCTTAATAGTATGCAGAATTCTTCTTTGGAAACATAATTGTCAGGATTGTAGTATTGCGCTTCACTGATAATATTTTTCCCATATAGCTCCATTATTATTTTTCTTGCCCAGTGGAAGGATATATCTTCAAATACATATCTTCCATACTCATTATCTCCGGTTCTATATAGAAAGTTCCTTTCTATCCAGCCTTCAGTATTGTCGTCTATATATACTTTGTACCAATAATATCCATTTTGTAATACAGGTCCTTCAACTATAATCCCTAATTGATTTAATGAAATATCATGTATATACCTGCCCGCAGGAGCATCCCTCAAATGAAATTTTGTCCTTATACCGTCAGTTCTTACATAATCTCCCTTTTCATAAAATGCTATGTTACCGCCATTTGTATACATGGGTGTGGGAACAACCAAAGACCTGCTTGGTTTCCCTGTTGCAGGAAGATATGAAAAATCGATATTGTGTATTTTCCCGTCATATTCTTTTTCAATAACATCATAAATCAACTGCTGATAAGTGTATTTTTTTGCATAGGATTGAACCACATTTGGATTGTTGCTCTGCGCCCAGCCGTTATAAGCCCATAAAGCAAAATACCAGTTTTCCAATACATTAGGGTCCATATTGCCTACACTTGAAACTTCATTGTATGAACTCATGCTCCATTTATTCAGAAGTACATCAGCCCCTGCTTCAATATTATACTCTAAATCATATTTCAATTTTTCGCTGTCATAACCGCCATACCTGTTGTTAATCTGCATGAGACCAATGCTTGTACCATTTATTTTCGGACTGCCGTCTGATTTGTAATGCTCATAACAAGATTCAACCCTTGCTATTGCTTTTAAAAGGATTGCCGGGATTGCCCTCTTTTCGGCAACTCTATCAATCATTAACTCTAATTCTTCCCTGGTCGGATTAACTCCCGCATATACAAATGTATTTAATGTAAATGCTAAAACAAAAATTATTAAAATAATTTTTCGGGTAGTGGTTTTAAATATTTTCATATTTATTCCTCCCTGATTCATTCTATCTGAGTCTAATTCTTTCGACCCTGTTTTTCATAAGCTGATTTACACTATCATTCATTAAAATTCTTAGTCTTAACCAATATTTATTTGAATGCGGTCAATTATATTTAATATCTCGCCTTTTGCTTTTTCCAATGCTTCTATTGATTTGTCACGACTTTCTCCGTTTATTGAAAAATACACCTTTAATTTAGGTTCAGTTCCTGAAGGTCTCAATACTAACCAGGAGCCATCTTCAAAAGAAAACTTCAAAACATCCGATTTCGGATAATTTATTTTTTCAGTAGTTCCTTTTATAAGGTTTAATGAAATACTCATCTTATAGTCAATAATTGTAGGAATTTTTTTACCCGCTAACGAACTTGGTTTGTTTTCTCTGAAATACTCCATAATTGACTTCATTTTACTTTGTCCGGTAATACCGGAGAAATATAATGAAACAGTTTCTTCTATATAATAACCGTGCTCATCATATATTTCAGCTAAAACATCTATTAGTGTTTTACCCTGTTTCTTATAATATGCAGACATTTCACAAATGAGCATAGAAGCAATAACTGCATCCTTATCTCTTACAAAGGTTCCTGCCAAATAACCGAAACTTTCTTCATATCCGAACAGGAAATTATATTCTTTTGTATCTTCAAACTTCTGCATCAATTCAGCAATATATTTAAAACCCGTCAATGTATCAAATGTTGTTACATCATATTTATCTGCAATACAGTTTGCCACTTCACTGGTTACAACAGTTTTAACAATTGCCGGACTTTCCGGAATTTTTCCCTGCTCTTCCAAAGAAGCAAGCAAGTAATTTAAAAGCAATGCTCCGGTTTGATTGCCGTTTAAAGGAACAAATTCCCCTTTATGCTTTACAATTACTCCTACACGGTCGCAGTCAGGATCTGTGCCTATAATTATTTCACCGTTCAGATCTTCGGCTTTTTTAATTGCTAAATCAAAAGAGCTCAGCTCTTCCGGGTTAGGTGAGCTAACCGTTGAAAATTGAGAATCCGGTTTTTCCTGCTCTTCAACAACAAATACATTTTTGTATCCCATTTCATCCAACACTCTTCTTACCGGTTTATTTCCTGTTCCGTGAAGGGGAGTGTATATAATTTTAATATTCTTATCAACATTATTTCTTAAACCAAGCTTCTTTATTTCATTTATGTAAGATGTATCTACATCATTTCCTATTATTTGAATCTTTGAATTTCCAGCAAATTTTTCTGATTTTATATCTTCTAATTTTACTTCATTGATTTTTTCAATAATTATATCAGCATCCTTAACCACCTGCCCCCCAAATTCGTCATATACCTTGTAACCGTTATATTCCGGAGGATTATGGCTTGCAGTTATTACAACACCTGCCTTGCAATTAAAATACCTCACGGCATAGGATAATTCAGGTGTTGGTCTTAGGCTGTCGAAAAGATAAACCTTTATATTATTTGCTGCAAATACACATGCGGTTTTCTCTGCAAATTCTTTTGACATATTTCTTGAGTCATATGCAATTGCCGCAGAAATCTTTTGATCTTTGTGTTTCTCAATCAGATAATTAGCAATTCCCTGAGTTGCCTTTGAAACAGTAACTATATTCATGCGATTTGTTCCTGCACCTATCTTTCCCCTCATACCTCCGGTACCGAACTCCAATTCCCTGTAGAATCTGTCTTCTATTTCTATTTCAATCTTTTCAATTTCCTTTAATTCTTTTTTTATCTCATCGTCTACATATGGACTATTAAGCCACATTTCAAATTTTTCTTTATACATGTCCCCGCCCCTTAACCTATGTTTATTGATTTTAAATACTTCTTGAAGCTTTCTTTCAAGTCATTTCTTTTGAGAGCATAGTCAACAGTTGCTTCAAGAAAACCAAGCTTACTGCCTACATCATATCTTCTGCCCTGGAAAATATAAGCATATATTTCTTCGGTATTGCATAATTCCTTTAATCCGTCTGTAAGCTGAATTTCTCCCTCTATACCAGCCTTTGTATTCTCAAGTATCTTAAATATTTTCGGAGTTATGATATACCTTCCTAATATTGCGATATTTGTAGGTGCATTATCTTTATCAGGTTTTTCAACTAAATCATTCACAGTGTAAATTCTGTCATTAATTTTTTCACCTGACACTATGCCGTATTTGTGAACATTTTCCCACTCTACCGGCTGCACGCCTAGTATTGTAGAGTTGTATTCCTCAAAAACTTCCAACATTTGCTTAAGACATGGCTTTTCCGAATCCACAATATCGTCGCCTAAAAGCACTGCAAAAGGCTCATCGCCAACAAAGGATTTGGCGCAATAAATCGCATGTCCTAATCCCAAAGGATCTTTCTGTCTTACTGTATGAATATTTATCATTTTAGAAATTTTTTTAATTTCTTCCAAAAGCTCTTGTTTATTGCTCTTCTCTAAATTATATTCAAGCTCTGCTGCTCTGTCAAAATGCTCTTCAATTGAACCTTTATTTCTTCCTGTTATTATTAATACATCTTCAATTCCGGAAGCAACAACTTCCTCCACTATGTATTGTATTGTCGGTTTATCCACAATGGGCAGCATTTCCTTAGGAATTGCTTTTGTTGCAGGCAAAAATCTTGTGCCCAACCCTGCTGCAGGTATTACTGCCTTTCTTACTTTCATATTTACCTCTACTTCCGTTACTGCACACTGTAATTCATTTTTATATTTTCAGAAATCAAAGCATCTTTCAGAACATCCATATGCTCCAAGGACTGTCCTGTTCCCTTGGCAACACAAGATACGGCATCCTCTGCTATGGTTACGTTCAATCCGGTTCTCTTTTCAAGCAGTTTATCCATACCATGAATGAGACATCCGCCGCCTGTCATAACAATACCCTTTTCACTTATATCAGCTGCAAGTTCCGGCGGAGTTTTTTCAAGTACTGAATGTACTGCATCAGCAATTGTAGTAATTGTTTCTTCCATGGCTTCCAGCGAATCTGAAGATGAAATGGTTAAATTAACCGGCAGCCCGGTAACTAAATTTCTGCCTCTTACTTCCATAAACTTTTCTTCTTCTACAGGAAATGCTGTTCCTATTTTTATTTTAAGCTCTTCTGCACTTCTTAAACCTATCATAACATTGTATTTCTTTCGTACATATCTTACTATTGCATCATCACACTTATCACCGGCAACCTTGATAGACCTGCTTACAACTATGCCTCCAAGAGATATAACGGCAATATCCGTTGTACCCCCGCCCATGTCAATAACCAAATGCCCGGATGGCTTAGTTATGTCGAGACCTGCACCTATGGCAGCTGCAACAGGCTCCTCAATCAAATATGTCTTTTTTGCACCCGCATTATTGCTTGCCTCAAGAACTGCTCTTTTTTCAACTTCTGTAACACCGCTTGGAACACAAATTATAACCCTTGGTTTTACCAATGAGTTACCCACTGCTTTTTTTATAAAATATTTTAACATTTTCTCAGTAATGTCAAAATCAGATATAACACCATCTCTTAAGGGTCTAATAGCTACAATATTGCCCGGAGTACGTCCAAGCATTTTTCTTGCTTCTTCTCCCACTTCAAGGATTTTGTTTGTATTAATATCAATTGCCACAACAGAAGGTTCATTAATAACTATTCCCTTACCTTTAATATAAACTAATACACTGGCAGTGCCCAAGTCAATACCGATATCCATTCTAAGACCCATCTTTATCCTCCATGTTTCTTTCTTTATTTCTTATCTTAATATTAATGATAAAAATTATAACATACAACCAAATTAATTTCAATTTATTTTATCACAGGGCAATTGCACAATTTTTTATCACAGGGCAATTGCACAATAAACGGACAAATAAATAGGATTGGCCATACAATAAAAATGCCTGCGAAGCAGACATTTTTTATTATACTATCTTTTAAGCAATTTTTTAATTTTTTGAACCGGATCCAATAATTCGCTTAAAGAATTGTCATAATTTAATGTGTCTATGATATTTGCAATGTATTTTGACATATCCACTTCAGTGTACCAAGGCTTCCCTTGTAGTTCCTGTCTTCGATAAATCATGTTTGTTGTGAAAACCCTTGATATTACTCCATCCCGATATGCCTTGTCAAATTTGTCAAACCCTTCGGTAAACAATCCAAATGAAGCAAATACATATACATTTCTTACCTTTCTTTCCTTTAATTTGCCGGCAACATCAATCATTGAATCTCCTGAAGCAATCATATCATCAACAACAATAACATCTTTTCCCTCTAAATTGCCCCCTAAGAATTCATGACTTATCACCGGATTCTTACCATTAACTATAACAGAATAATCTCTTCTCTTATAGAACATTCCTAAATCTAATTCCATAACCGATGAATAATAAATGCATCTTGTCATTCCGCCTTCATCAGGAGATATTATCATCATTTGGTCCCTGTCAATTTTAGCATCAGGCACTGTCCTTACAAATGACTTTATCATTTGATAATGTGGATGAAAATCTTCAAATCCATGAAGAGGAATTGCATTTTGAACTCTTGGGTCGTGTATATCAAAAGAAATTATATTTTCAACTCCCATTGATGTAATCTCTTGTAATGCCAAAGCGCAATCCAATGATTCCCTTGTAGCTCTCTTATGCTGTCTGCCTTCATAAAGCATTGGCATTATAACTGTTATACGCTTTGCCTTACCGTTCATTGCCGCAATTATTCTTTTCAAGTCCTGATAGTGATCGTCAGGGCTCATGGGAACTTCCATGCCATACATTTTGAAATTTACTCCGTAATTAAAAACATCTGATATTATAAATATATCATGACCTCTTACTGTTTCGTTTATTACTCCCTTTGCCTCACCGGAACCAAATCTTGGACAAGCAGCATCTAAAAGAAACGTTCTTATTGGACCTGAACCATTTGAATATATAACACCGTTGGTATCCTGCCTCCATTCCTTTAAATAGTAGTCTATTCTTGCAGCGATTTCTTCGCATCCTTTCATTGCAATAATAGATAATCTACCGAATGGCATAGATTCTTCAAACGTGTACTCATTTATGTTCATTTCATCCTCCTGTTAACCTTATCATGTTACATTTTATCAAAAAAATATCAATTGTCAAAAGAATATGATTCCCATATTATTAAATTATCTTAACAATGTCTTTGCAATCGTTGAAATTAAAAAGATTAAAGATTATTATAAGAAAACCACAATAAAAAAACCCGCGTTTTGCACGGTTATTTAAGAGGTGAGGAATTTCTTTGAATGTAGTTAATAATACATTTCGGCAATTGCCTCTGACAGCTCCTCATATGTAAATGGCTTTTCAATAATCATAAGTCCCCTTTTCATTAATTCTTCATATTCTGCCTGCTGTACAAAACCGGTTATAAAAATCACCGCTGCATCTTTATTTATCAGCTCCATTTTCTTAAAGAGTTCTTTACCGTTCAATTTAGGCATCATTATATCCACTACGGAAAAAGATATATTTTCATATTCGTCTTCATAATATTTCAATGCTTCAAGAGGAGAATTGAATTTTACTACATCATAGCCTAAATCTTCCAACAGCTCAGCTTCAATATCCAAAACATTTATGTCATCATCAACCAGCATTACAATGTTGTTATCTTTTCCTGTTATTTTCCTATTATCAGATATATAACTTTTTTTAAGTATAGGTATAAATATTTCAAACCTTGTCCCGTTGTCAGGATTGCTTGTAACATTAAGATAACCGCTGTGGGATTTCACCGTACCAAACACTACGGATAATCCTAAGCCGGTTCCGTTTGTTTTAATTTTAGTTGAAAAGTATGGTTCAAATATTCTCAGAATTATTTCATCATCTATACCTGAGCCGTTATCCTCTATATAAATTTTTATATATTCTCCGGGCTGTATTATTTCGCCATGACTTAAAGTCATTTCCGAATAAACTACAGTATCCGTTGTTCCTATTTTTATTATTCCATTATTAATAATTGCATCCTTTGAATTTAGTATCATATTTACTATCATGCTTTCAAGCTGGGACTCATTCCCTAATATAAACTCATCATCGGCCTCATAATTGTATATTAAATCAATTTCTTTGCTGAGAATGAATTCCATCATTTCATAAGTGTTATCCAATATTCTTTTTAAATTTACAGGTTTATTTGTACTGCATTTCTTCTTGGAAAACACAAGAATTTTTTTTGTAAGCTCAGCTGCACTTTGCGAAATATGAATTATTCTTTCCGCATAATCGTAAATCCTTTCCAGCTCATCAGTTTTTTGTATCATGGTGGCATTGCCTATTATACTCATCAGGTAATTATTGTAATCATGAGCTATTCCTCCCGAAAGTTGACCTAAGGCAGCCATCTTTTCATTTTGTCTTTCAGCTATAATTGACAAATCTTCTCTGCTGATATCTTCGTTTAAATCATAATCATTCATAACTACCCTCTATATTAATTTATTTGTATATAATATACAATTTTTGGATTAAGTATTTTGTAGAAAAAAGTCGTATTGGAAAATATATTCGGGAAAAGTTGGGGATAGAATCTGAAAAATTGGGTTAGGGCATATCACAGTCTCTATCACCAAAATATCAGCTCCCTTTGGTCGCATATTTTGGGATTTCATTGCGGTTGACCTACCGTCATTTTTCAGAAAAAAGACTCTGAAAAATTGGGTTAGGGCATACAAAAAAGCAACATTCAACGTCGCGAAGATCGTCAAATGTTGTTTATAATGGTGATCCATCGGCGATTCGAACGCCGGACACCTTGATTAAAAGTCAAGTGCTCTGCCGACTGAGCTAATGGATCAATATATGATAACTTTTATATAATACATTCCTTTTACGTATCTTGTCAACAACTTTTTTAAAAGAATTATTTTCGCTGTAAAAAACATTTATTGTAAACATCAATATTTAAGGCA
>DAIMMU010000078.1:0-11507 GCA_036720515.1 Sedimentibacter sp. | reverse complement strand
AGCATCGTATCAAAATATGGTCTTTCTGCGGTAGTAAGCTTTGAATCGATTCAAATAGCAGTATTCGTTGCATTGGCATCGGGACTTTTGTTCGGTGTATATCCTGCCATCAACGCATCAAGCCTGCCGCCGGTAGAAGCCTTGAAAAGACAGTAATATAATTATTATTTATACAGAAGACGTGAGAGGATTTTCCTCCACGCCTTTTTTGGCTTGTTCCATAGGGCAGTCCGCCTTTTTATAAAGTATACACGATTTAAATCATTTTTGTTCCTCATAAATAGCGAATTAATTAAAATAAAATTACAGAGGTTGTATTTTCAACTCTTTTATTTTTTAAAATTTTAGTGTATAATACAGTAAGACTTAGATGCCGGAGGTAGTAATGGAATTAAATTTATCGATTGGGTTAAAATACAAGGAAGAAAAAATTGTTACTATGGATGATACTGCTAAGGTTTTCGGCAGCGGTGCCGCGGAGGTTTTTGCAACTCCAATGATGATTGGCTTGATGGAGGCTGCTTCCATGAATGCGGTAAAGGATTATTTGCCGAAAGGATATTCAACAGTCGGAACATCGGTTAATATAAAACATATGAGTGCCACTAAAGTCGGGAAAAAGGTGTGGGCAGAAGCAGAGCTTGTTGAAACAGACCGAAAGAGGCTGATTTTTAAAGTGGATGCTTATGATGAGGATAAAAAAATAGGTGAAGGAATCCACGAAAGATTCGTTATTGATGATGAAAAATTCATGAGCAAGATTTAGCGGTATGTGGACACACCTCTACTATAGTGATAGTCTTTGCGAGAATGAGGAATGTCCACGTTGAAAGGAGATTTTTATGAGATGTCCAAAGTGTAATTATACGGAAAGCAAGGTTATAGATACAAGACCAACCGATGATGGGTTTAAAATAAGACGCCGAAGGGAATGCATGGAATGCGGACATCGTTTTACGACATATGAAAAAATAGAAGAAACTCAAATCGTGGTTATAAAAAGAGACGGTACAAGGCAGGGATATAACAGAGACAAAATAATAAACGGTCTGATACGTGCCTGTGATAAACGCTCTGTCAGCCTTGAGCAAATTGAAGCAATTGCGGATAAGGTTGAAAAACAATTGTACAATACATTTCAAAATGAAGTTTCAACTGAAGTTATCGGAGAATTGGTTATGAATGAACTTCAGCATGTAGATGATGTGGCATATGTAAGATTTGCTTCGGTTTACAGAAAGTTCAAAGATATTGATACCTTTATGGATGAATTGACAAAAATCTTAAGTGAAAGAAAAAAGTAACTATCAAAGGAGCTTAATATGTATATAAACTTAGATGTTCTTAATATTACAAACGGTAATACACAAGTTATCGATACTGAATTTGGCAGGATGAGCATAGAAAAGGTTGAAGCAGGCAAGCTAAGGCTGATTACAGGCAGAATAGTAGCTACAGACCCGATACTGCTGTATGATGACGAATGCTATTCAGAGCACATTAAGCCGGGAACATATACTGTAAATATATATGTTGGCAAAGCTGAAAATAGAAAAAAGCAAACTGTTGCCGCCGAAATCAGAATTAATGACAATGAACCCGTTAAATGGGAAATGGCGTTATTGGAAGGTGAATCAGCAAAAGGCTTCCGTCATGATGAATTTATGGGATATGAAGTTGAAAACGGTCTTGGATGCTTCATGGATGAAAAAGTGATGGAAATGCTCGACCTGATGAGCGAAGAGGAATTAAACGAATATGAAATCAAGGTAAAGACAGCAGTTAATAACAGCGATTGTTCCTGCGCCGAAATTGTTATGGACGAAAAAAAAGGCCTTAACATAGTTGCTTTTGCCAGCGGTTGGAATGAAGGCACATTTCCGACTTACTGCGGCTTTGATAAGGATAATGTATTATCTAAGATTGTAACAGATTTTATGGTAATTGAAACGTAGAGGAAGGGGGGACACACCTCTACAATAGGGAAAGTCTTTGCGGGTAAGAGGAATGTCCCCGTACTGGAATGGGGATACGCCACTTTTTATCAGGGACAGCCTTTGGAGATAAGGAGAAATATCCCGAATAGCTATGTCCACATAATCAATATTGGGTAATACTGTCGGTATTGCCTGCTTTCGTATGCCGGTTCTTTCTTAATTAATTATTAAAAATAGATTTATATATATAAACAATCTTGATATATTAAATAAATGATGATAAAATAAATAATCTATTAACAAACAAAAGGAAAGTTATGAAAAAGAAAATTAACAAATATGATATTGGTCTGATTGCTGCAATAATAATTATTAATGTTTTTTTTATTTTGTTTGGTGGGAAAAGTGCCGTTAAAAAAAATAGTAAGATAGCATATATTTATTCTAATAACGAACTGGTCAGAGAGTATGTTTTAACGGATGATGTTAAGGATGAGGTTAAAATAGAATCGGATACGGGATATAATATTTTGCATATTGAAAATGGACAAATATGGATACATGATGCAAGCTGTCCGGACAAAATTTGTATATCACAGGGTAAAATATCTCAGGATGGCGAAATAATCGTATGTCTTCCGAACAAAATGCTAATAAAAATTGTAGACTATAATGAAGATAACGAAATTGATTTTATAGCTAATTAAAGAAAGAGATCATTATGAACAAAACACAAAAATATATATTCTTATCGCTGCTTACGGCAGCAGCATTGATACTCAGCATAATCGAAGGTATGATACCATTGCCGTATATTGCGCCGGGAGCAAAATTAGGCTTATCAAACATTGTAATATTGACGGTGGTTGTTGTGTTTGGTTTTAAAGATGCTCTTCTTGTAGTGATAATAAGGAGTATTCTTTTGATGCTTATTGCAACAAATCCGATTACATTTATTTACAGTATCGTAAGCGGAATTGTAAGTACAATCGTTATGTCCTTGGGCTGCAAGTATCTCAGCGGTAAATTCAGCTTAATAGGTATAAGCGTCCTTGGTGCCATGGCACATAATGCAACTCAAATAACTGTTGCGGCAATATTATTTACTACCTTTAATTTGTATTATTACCTGCCCATATTATCATTGGTAAGTATTTTTACGGGATGTTTTGTGGGATACACTTCTATTTATGTAACCGATAATTTAGAAAAAACTTTATTAAAATTAAAAAGAGAGGCTTAAAATGAGAAAAGGCAATTCGGTTTATTTAATTTTAATTATATTGACATCCGTTATAATAGGAACCATTTTGGGCAAAGCATTTTCAAATGTTCTTCCCATACTTAATTACGGTGAAGGCATAGGATTTGGTCCTGCAACATTGGATTTAAATATTTTCACACTTACTTTCGGATTCAGTGCCAGACTTACGGTTGCGGGAATAATCGGACTGATTGCAGCAATAATAATTTACAGAAAGTTTTAAGGATTAAATATGAAGAAAATAATATTGGCATCAAAATCTCCAAGAAGAATAGAAATGCTTAAAAGGTATTTTAATGACTTAATAATTTATTCGCCCGACACGGAAGAAAAAGTAAATTCTTTGGATTTTCCTCAAACAACCGTCATGAAGGTCGCTTTTGAAAAAGCAATTAAGGCGTATTCCGACTGCAGGGAAGATGGACTGATTATTGCAGCAGATACAATTGTTTATATGGATAAAATTATGGGAAAGCCTGAAAATGAAGAGGAAGCTTATGAAATGCTCAGTTTGCTTTCCGGAAAAACACACTGTGTCTTTACGGGTATATGTATCATAGATACGGAAACCTCAAAAAAAATAGTTGACTATGAAAAAACCAAGGTAACCTTTAATGACTTTTCACAGGATTTTATTAAAAGGTATCTTAAGACCAACGAATACTTTGACAAGGCAGGAGCATACGGAATTCAAGGATACGGAGAACTGCTGGTTAAAGAAATACACGGCTGCTACAATAATGTTAAGGGGCTGCCGCTGACAAAACTTAATACTTTACTCTCAAAACATTTTTCTATAAGCTTGCTCTAAACAAATAATTGCATAGTGGAGGATAAAATGGACAATACTAATTATACCATAAAATCAATACCTGAGGATGACAGACCTCAGGAAAAACTATTAAAATATGGAGCTAATACATTGTCTAACTCAGAACTTATCGCAGTAATTTTAAGAACAGGAACCAGGGAAGAAAATGTAGTTATGCTGTCACAGAGGATTTTAAAGGAAGATGAAAAGGGGCTTCGAAATATTTCAGAGGGAACAATAGAAAAATTTAAGTCATTTAAGGGAATCAGTGACGTTAAAGCAGCAAAGCTTATGGCTGTTGCGGAGCTAAGCAAAAGAATGAGCACACTAAAAATCGAAAAAATAAAAATTTCTTCTCCTGATGATGCAGCCATAATAATGATGGAAGAAATGAGGTATTATCAAAAGGAATATTTTAAAATTATCCTTTTGGACACAAAGAACAACGTGAAAAAGATTTCCGAAATATCCGTGGGAAGTTTAAACAGCTCAATAGTTCATCCAAGGGAGGTATTTCATGAAGCTGTAGCAAGCTTGGCTTCATCAATAATTTTGGTTCACAACCATCCCAGCGGAGAATGTGAACCCAGTAACGAAGACATTGTTTTGACAAACAGATTGGATGAGTGCGGTAAAATTTTGGGAATCAGGGTTTTGGATCACATAATAATCGGTGACGGCGTGTATTTCAGCTTTAAAGAAGAAGGTTTAATCTAAATGAAAGGAAACACAAATGGGACTTTTTGATTTTTTTACACAGAAAATAGGGATAGATTTAGGAACATCGAACACTTTAATATATGTAAACAATAAAGGAATAATCGTAAATGAGCCATCAGTGGTCGCAATTAACATATTATCAAATGAAGTATGCGCCGTTGGGGATGATGCAAAGGCAATGCTTGACAGAACCCCTAAAACAATAAGCGCAATAAGACCGCTGAAAAACGGTGTAATAGCAGATTTTGAAATAACAAGAGCAATGATAAAGTATTTTATTACAAAGGCTCTTAATAAAAAAAGATTTGTTAAATCAAATATAGTAATCAGTGTTCCCGTGGGAGTGACTTCTATTGAGAGAAGAGCAGTGGAAGAGGTTGCATATGATGCGGGTGCAAGGAAGGTCAGGCTTGTGGAAGAGCCTATGGCAGCTGCCATAGGTGCCGGGCTTAATGTAGATCAGCCTATAGGCAATATGATAATTGATATAGGTGGAGGCACAACCGAAATTGCGGTAATATCACTGGGAGGAATTGTTGAAAGCGATTCTCTCAGAATTGCCGGAGATGATATAGACGTAAATATTAAGGACTATGTTAAGAATAAATATAAAATGGATATAGGCCTTGTTACTGCGGAAAAAATTAAGATGGTGCTCGGTAATGCCAGCAAGGACTATTACCTCAGAAACAGTATATCCGGTTTGAACGATGCCGATAACACAGATAAAAATAATGAAGATATTGAAGATATCGAAAATAATGAGGAAATTGCGGATAATAATGAATACAATGCAAATGATAGAAACAATGCATTTCAGATAATGGAAATTAGGGGAAGAGACATTGTATCTGGACTCCCCCTGAAAATAACCATAACAAGTGATGAAATCAGAGAAGCAATTATTGAAACAATTAATTCAATTGTCAATGCCATAAAAAGGGTTCTTGAAAGAACACCTCCCGAATTATCCTCCGATATTTATACAAACGGAATTTATTTAAGCGGAGGGGGAGCTTTATTAAAGGGATTGGATATATATATTGAAAAAGAAACGGGTATAAAAGTCTATGCTGCCGATAATCCATTGCAAAGTGTTGCTTTGGGTGCAGGAAAAATTTGTGAAAATATATAAAGCGGTGTATATATGAATTTTATAAGAGAGCATTTTAAGAAAATGTTGTTTTATCTTACAATTTTTGTATTGATAATTATGATAGGGCTGTCATCAATAGGTAGGATGGAAGGTGCTGACTTGGGGTTTTTCGGGAACCTGATTTCCGGACTACAAAAAATAACTTATAAAACAGGCCTTACTCTTACCAACTCATTTTATTCGGTTCAGGAAATTGTGAAAATGCGTGAAGAAAATATTATGCTTACGGAAACGGTTTACAGCCTCAAGGAGCAGGTGAGGATTTTGGAAAACATCGTTAACAAATCCGATGCCTTGGAAACAGAATATGAAATGAAGAAGAACCTTTCTTATGACTATGTTGTTGGACAAGTAATTGCTTTGGATGATTCCAATTGGTTCAGCAGATTTACCATTGACAAGGGCGAAAATGACGGCATAAAGCAAAATGACATAGTTATTCAAGCTGTGAAAACAGAGGATGGAATTATACAGATAGGTCTTTTAGGCATAGTTGCCGAAACTTCATCAAATTGGTCAAAAGTTATCACGCTGCTGGATGAAAGATGCAAGGTAAGCTTTAGAGACATTAACAACGATGAAAGCGGAATTGTGCAGGGCAGCATTGACGGCAATGTAACGGGATATTTTTTCAACAGCAAAGTCAGCGCTGATATGGGAGATAAACTTGTAACATCGGGAATCGGGGAAATTTTTATTCCCGATATTTATATAGGTAATGTTAAAGAAGTCGTTAAAACCACAGATGCTTCTACCCAGAAGATTATTGTTGAACCTGCTGTTGAATTTACAAAGATAAACAGAGTATATATTCTGACAAAATAATGCATTTTATCGAAAGGCAATAATATGAAAAAAATCGGACTTATGTCTTCCTTAATAGCTTTATTTTTTATATTTCAAACATCATTTATAGGCTTTTTTAATTATTTTGGCATCGTTCCAAATTTTTCCCTGATTTTGTTAGTGATACTCGCTATGTTGTCAGATGGATTAACAGGGGGAATCCTTGGCTTTGTGACAGGGATTTTGTATGATGCAATGATATATGATGTTTTTGGCGTATATACTTTAATTTATTTTTTCATTGGTGCAATAGTAGGAAGCCTCAGTGACGACATGCAAAGAGAGAATTATCTTGTCTACAGCGCAGCAACTGGAATTTCAACCATAGTGATGCATTTCTTGTTATACTTGATTTTATTCTTTTTAAGATTCAGAGTTCAAATGGCTGTAAGCATTTTGCCGGGAATTATTATAGAAACCGTAATAAATATGGTTCTTGTTGTATTTGTATTAAAATTTGTTATATACTTATTTAATTTATTTAAAGTAAAAGCATGAGGTGTTAAATTTGTTAAAATTTTTAAAAAATCGTCTTAATATATTATATTTAATAATAATAGTGATGTTGGTTATTTTAGGTTTTAGAATGGCGGTGCTTACCATTGTTGAAGGACAGGAGTACAGACAAATTGCAGATATTAAAAAAATTAAGGACATTCCCGTAAAAGCACCCCGCGGAAAGATATTTGACAGAAACGGTGTACTTTTAGCGGACAATGTGTCAAGCTTTACGGTGCAAATGTATACCGATGAAATTAAACCGGAAAACTTTAATGGAGTATCATATAAATTATCAAAAATATTAGATGAAAATATGGAAAAACCCATTGATGAATTTCCGATTGAAATAGACACGTTTGACTATATTGACAAAAATATTGAGACAGTTCAACATGACTTGCAGACAGAGGGAATTGAAGCAATTTCTTACACCACTGCCGAAGATAAAGTTATTGAAACAGTAAAGGAAAATATTTATGAATGGCTGGATTTCAGCACTTTTATTTATAATGAACAATTTTCTCCCAAACAAAGAGTTCTTGCCGCTCTTTTAAAGGATGATGTGCCCATTGAATTGAATGAGGGGAATTTCGAATATCCTGAAGAAATGCTTAATCCTGTTGCCGATGGCACTGCTGCAACAGAAAACCAAGAAAATATAACGCCAAAAGCAAATGCGGAACCAAAAACACAAATACAAATATGGCTGTCGGAAAATAATTTAAAAGAAAATATAAATGCAACAGAAGCGGTGGCTCAATTATTAATAAATAACAACAAGTATCTTTCTTCAATTTTTTCCAATTCAAAAATCAGAAGATTATCCTATGAGTTTATAATTCAAAAAGGGTACGGAGAAAATATAAAGCTAAATGATTTTTCCTTCGTTTATGATGAAGAATATGAGAATATCAAAAGAAGCCTAAATGCAGCCAATGAAGAAATAATGATGAACACATCCGCACAAGATGATTTTGTTATTTTAACAATGAAAAATTCCATTGATAATTTGCTTCAGACAATTTATGAAGGAAAAAATGAAAAAATTAAACCGGGCGAAATTCTTATCGACAGGTTAAAGGAAATATATCCGGATTTACCGGTTCAA
Source organism: Sedimentibacter sp. (assembly GCA_036720515.1). Lineage (GTDB taxonomy): Bacteria > Bacillota > Clostridia > Tissierellales > Sedimentibacteraceae > Sedimentibacter. Next base: position 3,164 of record DAIMMU010000078.1, on the reverse strand, counting down.
TTTATAGAAAAAGATGGAGCCGGAAGTTTTGAATTTACTGATTTAACAATTAGAGACAAGTATTTTAATCAACAGCATATGGACATAAGCACTACCGCATATAGTTTTGTTAAGGAAATAGCCTTTAAAAATTATGATGTTTTATATAATTTGGTTACTGATGATAATGTAAAGTATTTTGCCCAGGTTGAACTGTTGAAACATGTAAACCCTACAATATCTATAGCGGAATGGGAATACACTCCCATAAGAAACAAGAAAAACTGGGTTAAAAACAATGTAAAATCAGCCGGGGAAACTCATGATTATACGGCGGAAGAAGCATTTGAAATGCTTAGGGAATCACTTAAAATAACTGAAGAAATAAATGATTATGACATGCGCAATATGATGGTATTGAGGGAAAGGTATAATAAAGTAAGCTATCTTTCATACCATCCCGTTGATATCTGCTACAGCATATCCGAAAGAACGGTTGCCATGATTTCTGAAAGATCTCACGAATTGCATGGAATAAATGTTGAAATCGAACCACTTAGATATTATCCGCAATATGAAAGCGCATCTCATGTCATAGGTTACTTAGGTAAAATTGCTCAGGACTATGAAATTCAGGATTATGTTGTGGAAAAAGGGTACAGTACCGATGATATAATCGGAAAGACAGGAATCGAAGAAAAATTTGAAGATTATTTAAGGGGAGTTAAGGGAAAGAAAACGGTTGAGGTAAATAATGTAGGAAGAACAATTCGTTCAGTATCAAGCCAGGCGCCTGTTCCGGGAGATAATATATATTTGACCATAGACCTTGGGCTGCAGAAAAAAGCCGAAGAATCATTAGAGAAGGGGTTCGACAGAATTCGCGAAGGAGGCGTGTTCGAAAGTCAGTGGGGTGATTTTGCCTTTAAGGACAAATATGAAAATGCCCGGTCGGGAGCTTTGGTTGCCCTTGATGTAAAAACCGGAGAAGTTTTGGCACTTGCAAACTATCCCTCCTATGATTTGAATTTGTTTTCAACCGGAATTACAACAGAGGATTGGAACAGCCTGTTAAACGATTCAAAAAATCCATTGGCCCCCAGACCTCTATACAATATAGCAATGCTCACTGCAATACAGCCCGGCTCTACATTTAAAATGATTACATCCTTGGCGGCGCTGGAAAAGGGAGTAAATCCAAATACGAAAGTTTATTGTGCCGGTACCATGAAGGTGGGTGACGGAAACGTCAGCTGTTGGATACACAACATGTTTGGCGGGTCTCACGGATATCAGACAATGTATCAGGCAATAATGAATTCCTGTAACTTTTATTTTTATACGACTGTGCTTGGCGAAAATTTGGCCACACATCAAAAGCATACAGTAAAGGTCAATGCGGAAGACATAATTGATATGGCAAGTAAGTTTGGCTTAAATTCAAAAACAGGTATTGAAATAGACATACCACAGGAGGCTTCCGGAGGAGTTCCAAGCATTGAGGGTAAAAAATCCAGCATGCGTGTTTATTTAAGGATATTTCTTGAAGCAAATGTGGAAAGATACCTGAATGACGGAGCCGTTATAGATTCATCAATGAAAAATGAAATAATTGAAGAAATAGTGAGCTGGATAGACAGAGAAGAGCCGATGACAAGAGGCGAAGTTTATGAAGGGCTTAAGGCTTTAAACTTAAATCCTGATAAAACCAACGACAATTATGTGCCATTGGTGGATATAATCAAATATTCCTATATAAACCAGGCTGCTTGGACTGTGGGAGATAATTTGAACATAAGCATCGGTCAGGGAAATAATGCTTATACAACAATGCAGATGGCAAATTACGCAGCTTCCTTAGCTAATGGCGGCTACAGAAACAATGTCAGTGTTATAAAAGAAGTAAAAACCTATGACGGAAAAGAAACAGACTATATACCATTAAGAAAATCCGAAAAAATCGAATTATCTTCGGACAGCTATTTAGATGTGGTGAAACAAGGAATGAAGATGGTTTCATATGATGACAGTGCAAAACCATATTCAAAATTTCCTGTGGAGGTGGGAAGCAAGACGGGTACTGCCGAAAAGGAAGGCATAAATCCCGAAACGGGAGAGCCATATGATGACTTTGCATGGTATGTTGCCTTTGCACCGTACGATGCCCCCCAAATAGCGGTTGCATGCGTGTTGTTTGAGGGAGGCTCCGGACGTTACCCCATACCTATAGTCAGAGAAGTTATAGGGGAATATTTGAAGATAAACGGTATAATTGATTAGCAAATCAAAAGGGATCAATCAGGGGTGCTCTTCTTGCCGATTGCGCGGAAGGCACTTCGTATATTATTGAAGCTGTCTGATTAAGTTATACTTAACGACGGCGAAGTTCGAAACAAAAATATTCGGGAGATATAAGATGAATGTTATATTAATTGGATCGCAAAAAAGTGATATCGGTAAAACAGTAATAAGCATAAAGATAGCAGTTGAACTTTCAAGCTCAGGTAAAAAAGTCCTCATGATGGATTTATCTTCGGGGAAAATTAAAATATCCGAATATCTGAAAGTAAACGAGGATATTATTTATGACATAGCAGATGTTTTTAATAACACATGTCCCTTGGACCAGGGGCTTATTGAAATTAATGAAAATTTGGCTCTTCTGCCATGTCCGAGAGTGCCGGGAAAATTAAATGAAATTAATAAAGAATTATTTGTTAATTTATTAAATAATATAGAAGGATACGATTATTTAATCATAGATGCGGACAAATTGACATCAGTCTATATCGATTTTTCAAAAATTCAAAATGCAATAACAATAAATAATAATGATTTCTCCTGTATTAAGGAAATAAACACAGATAAAACAATTTCATCAAAGGCTGCAAATTTTATTGTCGTAATAAACAAGTACAACAAAAAAGGCGCCCGCAAAGGAATTATGATGAAGCTTAAGGATATAGAAAGGCTTACGGAAACAACCGCAGCATCATTAATCGAAGAAAACATAAAATATTCAGATATACGGTATGAGATGCTGCTCGATGCTGATTTTCTGAAAACTGAAATTAACAATATAATAAAGAATATAAAATAAAAACTTTTGTCCGCAAAAGTTTTTTTATTTGTAATAAAGCTTGTAACACATTAATAAAATGTATGGAAGGGGTGGTGAAATGAAT
>DAIMMU010000077.1:6199-11649 GCA_036720515.1 Sedimentibacter sp. | reverse complement strand
AGTGGATGCAGTTATACTCACATCTACGTGAGGTACCTGTACACGTTGCGGTGCAACGATGGTAAAAGAAATTGAAAGAGTTGGAATTCCTGTAGTACATATGTGTACCATAGTTCCGATTTCATTGACTGTCGGAGCTAACAGAATAGTTCCTACAATTGCAATACCTCATCCTCTTGGAAATCCTTCGTTAACAATTGAAGAAGAAAGAGATATAAGAAGAAACTTGCTGACAAGAGCTTTAAAGGCTTTAGAAACAGAAGTTACCGAGCAGACAGTGTTCGAAAAATAAGATGCTTATCCAAAGCTAAGGCGAAGGAGCTTATGAGATGGCAAAAATATAAGCTTAAAAAGCAAACACGGCCATGCATAATGAATAAAATTTGAAAGACAATAATACTTAGGTGAAATTCATGCCTAACCTTTCTATTAAAACGTGGGATTAGTGGAATAATAAAGGTATGGTATGAATTTCATTACTAAGTATTGAGTTTTGCTAGAAGAGAGGTGTGTAATGAGCAAAGTATATGATGTAATGATTATTGGTGCAGGTCCTGCAGGATTATCAGCAGGTATTTATGCGGGAAGAGCAAGACTCAGCACATTAATTATTGAAAAGGAAAAGGACGGAGGACAAATAGTTCTCACATCAGAGGTTGAAAATTATCCGGGATGCTTAGAAGGTGAATCCGGTCCTACTTTAGTTGACAGAATGGCTGAACAGGCTAAACATTTCGGTGCTGAAAAAGTATATGATGAAATTGTGGAAGTAAAGCTAAATGGGAAAGAAAAGGTTCTTGTTGGCAAGAAAGGCGAATATACGGGTAAGACAGTTATAATTGCCGGCGGTGCAACTTCAAAGCCAATCGGATGCCCGGGAGAAAAAACTTTCACAGGTAAGGGCGTTTCATACTGTGCAACTTGCGATGCCGCTTTCTTTGAAGATTTTGAAGTATTTGTAGTCGGCGGCGGTGACACTGCTGTTGAGGAAGCATTGTACTTAACTAAATTTGCAAGAAAAGTATCCATAATTCACAGAAGAGATGAGCTTAGAGCTGCTAAATCAATCCGTGAAAAAGCAAATGAAAATCCGAAGATTCACTTTATCTGGGATTCGGTTGTAAAGGAAATCAAAGGTGACGGAATTGTTAATTCAATGGTTTTGGAGAATGTTAAAACTAAGGAACTGACTGAAATAGTTGCCGATGAAGATGACATGACTTTTGGTATTTTCGTATTCATTGGTTATGAACCAAAGACTAAAATATTTGAAGGAATTTTAGATATTGAAAATGGATATATCGTAACTGACGAAAATATGAAAACAAATATTGATGGTGTTTTTGCGGCAGGCGATATCAGAATTAAAAGCTTAAGGCAGGTAGTGACTGCAGCTGCTGACGGAGCCATAGCTGCGGTACAGGCTGAAAAATATATAGAAGCACTGTAGGAGGTATATTATGCTAATCTTGGATAAATCAAATTTTGAAACTGAAGTATTACAAGGAGAAGGTTATATTCTGGTTGACTTTTTCGGAGACGGATGTGCTCCTTGTGAAGCCTTGATGCCTCATGTTGTTGAACTATCGGAAAAATATGGGGATAAATTAAAGTTTACAAAATTAAATACTACAAAAGCAAGAAGAGTTGCTATTGGACAAAAGGTATTAGGTTTACCGGTTATTGCAATATATAAAGACGGAGAAAAAGTTGAAGAATTAATTAAAGAAGATGCAACTCCGGAAAATATAGAAGCAATGATTAAAAAATACATTTAGTAGGGCAAGTCTTTGCGGTAAAAGAAATGTTACCGAATTGCGGTTATTAGAAAATAACATAGATCAAAAATACAAAATAATAGGAGGAAAAGTAATGAGCATATTAAAAGGCAAGAAAATTGTCATAATAGGCGACAGAGACGGAATACCTGGTCAGGCTATTGAAGAATGTGTAAAAACTGCCGGCGGCGAAGTTGTATTCTCATCTACAGAGTGCTTTGTCTGAACTAGCGCTGGTGCAATGGATTTGGAAAATCAAAAAAGGGTTAAAGAATTTGCAGAAAAGTATGGTGCTGAAAATTTAGTAGTTATACTTGGTGCTGCAGAAGGTGAAGCGGCAGGACTTGCTGCAGAAACCGTAACAAATGGAGACCCTACTTTTGCAGGTCCGTTGACAGGAGTTCAGTTGGGACTCAGTGTATATCATATTTGCGAACCGGAAATAAAAGAAGAAGTTGATGAATCAGTTTATGACGAACAAGTCAGCATGATGGAAATGGTATTGGACATTGATGATATAGTTGATGAAATGTCTGCAATCAGAGAAGATTATTGTAAATATCTTTAAAGATATTTGAAACGTGAGAAGTTAACTTATTATATAATGCAAAAAATTTGCTTCGTAGAAACTGCGAAGCAAATTTTGAATTCGAAATTATTCATTCGGTAAGGAATGAAAAATAAAACTTGTTTTGAATTCTAAGAAAGAAGGAGGTCATTATGAACAGTGTAATTTTGGGAAACAGTTATATTATGGCTTTTGCGCCCGATATGGTAATTCATAACGGTACAACACAGACAACTGAAAGAACCGTAAATCCCAATTCTGAATATTTAAAAGAAATAAAGAACCATTTAAGAACATTTGAACAAGTTGTAGGTTATTTGCCTAATCAAGCATACATAGGAAATGTAACTCCAGATGAATTAAACAACTATGAAATGCCTTGGTTTGACAAATTGAAGGAAGGTGCAACAAAAGAAGGTAAATTCGGGGAAATAATGCCCCAGGATGAGTTTATTGCCCTCATGCAGATTTGTGATGTATTTGATTTGATTAAGCTTGAAAAGCAATTTACTGTGGAGACAAAAGAAAAGCTTATGAACCATCCTCTCTTCGACGATAATTTATTAAGCAGAATAAAAGAAGGCGAAGATTTTGAAGTTATCAAAAAATATGTGGATGAAGAACATGCCGAGCCTTTATATAATTATGGCAATTTAGTAGGATGTGTTAAAAGAGCACATGATATTGATTTAAATTTAAGCGGTCATGTAATGCTTGAAAATCTTGTATCTAAAGCTTCAAATGTATTAGCTTTGTTAAATCTTATCAGTAAAAACAATATAAAAAAAGAAGAAATAGAATATATTATTGAATGCAGTGAAGAAGCGTGCGGAGATATGAATCAAAGAGGCGGAGGAAACTTTGCTAAGGCATGTGCGGAAGTAGCCGGTTTTGTTAATGCTACGGGATCTGACACCAGAGGTTTTTGTGCGGGACCTACTCATGCAATAATCGAAGCTGCCGCATTGGTTAAAGCCGGAGTATACAAAAAAGTTGTTGTATCGGCAGGCGGAAGTACTGCTAAATTGGGTATGAACGGCAAGGATCACATAAAAAAAGGCCTTCCTGTTTTAGAAGATACTATCGGAGGATTTGCTGTATTGATAGGCGAAAATGACGGAATTAACCCTGAAATAAACCTTGATCTTGTAGGAAGACACACAGTAGGAACCGGTTCATCTCCCCAAGCGGTAATAACATCATTAGTATCATCATTGGATAAAGCGGGAATGAAGATTACCGACATTGATAAATACTCCGTAGAAATGCAAAATCCTGAAATTACAAAACCTGCCGGTGCAGGAGATGTTCCTTTGGCAAATTATAAAATGATTGGTGCATTAGCTGTAAAGCGCGGGGACATAGATAAAAAAGAATTAGCGGAATTTACACAAAAGCATGGTATGACAGGCTGGGCACCGACACAGGGACATATACCTTCAGGGGTTCCGTACCTTGGTTTTTGCAGGGAAGACATACTCTCCGGCAAAATTAAGAATGCTATGATAGTTGGCAAGGGCAGCTTATTCTTAGGAAGAATGACTAATTTATTTGATGGAGTATCCTTTATTATTGAAGCAAATAAAGGCGGTCAGAAAGAAACATCCTCAATTTCGGAAGAACAGGTAAAGAACCTGATTGCAAATGCATTAAAGGATTTTGCTTCAAATCTGTTAAATGAACAGGAGTGAAGATATGTCTGAAAAATTAGTTAAACAAACAATAGGTAAGATTTTTAACCAATTGGCCGACACATTGATAAGCGGAGAATATGGTCAAAAGCCAAAGGTTGCGGTTACCGCATTAGGTAGCGAACATGGAGAGGATGAAGTATTCAAGGCTGCGGCATTAGCTGCAAAATTCGGCATTGAACCAACGGCAATAGGTACAAAGACTTATGAAGGCGTAAATACCGAATTTGTAGATTCGGAAGACGATGCCCATAAAAGGATGGAAGAATTGTTGGATTCGGGAAAGGTTGATGCAGCTGTCACAATGCATTATCCGTTTCCGATAGGCGTATCCACTGTTGGAAGAATTGTTACGCCTGGCATGGGACGTGAAATGTTTATTGCAACTACAACCGGTACTTCTTCAACCGATAAAGTTGAAGGAATGGTTAAGAATGCTATCTATGGGATAATTACCGCTAAGGCTTGCGGTATAAAAAATCCGACTGTCGGAATTTTAAATGTGGACGGCGCAAGACAGACTGAGATTGCATTAAAAAAACTTAAAAGTAACGGTTATGAAATAAATTTTGCCGAGTCGAAAAGAGCGGATGGCGGAGCTGTTATGAGAGGTAATGACCTGCTGACGGGCTCTTGTGATGTTATGGTTATGGATTCTCTTACAGGTAATTTGATAATTAAAATATTCTCTTCTTACACTACGGGAGGAAGCTATGAATCCTTAGGTTATGGATATGGTCCCGGTATAGGAGAAAACTTCGGCAAGCTTATACTTATTATATCAAGAGCTTCAGGTGCTCCATTAATAGAAGGGGCTATAAGGTATGCGGGAGATTTAATAAAAGGAAACTGTATACAAATAGCCAAGGAAGAATTTGACAAAGCTAAGAAAGCCGGTTTAGACACAATTTTATTGGAAATTAAAGCATCTAAGAAACCTCAGGCTGAAGAAGCGGAAGTTATTGCTCCTCAAAAAGAGGTAGTAACATCTCAAATATCCGGAATTGAAATAATGGACCTTGAAGATGCTGTCAAGTTATTGTGGAAAAACGGGATATACGCTGAAAGCGGAATGGGATGTACGGGACCGATTATTTTAGTAAGCGAAGTCAAAACAAATGATGCTTTAAAAATACTTGCAGACAATAATTTCATTGCAAAAGAAAAAGCAGACTGTTAGATGCCCTAACCCCATTTTTCAGAGTTTTTTTCTGAAAAATGGATGGTAGGTCATTCGCAACGAATTCCCAAATTATGCGACCGGAGGGAGCAAATATTTTGGTGAATGAGACTGCGAGATGCCCTAACCCCATTTTGAAAGGTATGGGGACACACCTCTACTGTAGGGATAGTCTATGAAGTAAGAGGAATGTCCCCAATCAAATCTTCATCTTATATAGGTGAAGATTTTTT
>DAIMMU010000077.1:0-6099 GCA_036720515.1 Sedimentibacter sp. | reverse complement strand
GGTGAAGATTTTTTTATATTTTACATTTTATTATTTTGTTGAAAATTTTTGTTTTTTTGTTATAATAGATACTGAGGAGTGATATCATGAAAATGGGCTTTGAATTAAACCTTTCTCAGACTCAAAAGCTTATTATGACACCTGAATTAAGACAGGCAATACAAATATTACAATTTAATAATGTGGAATTGACGGATTACATTAATAAACAATTGGAGGTTAATCCTTTTTTGGAATCTGTCGATAGTAAAAGCGATGAATCCTCTTCAAATGACGAGCCTGTGACTGAGAGCAAAGAAAACGATGAGTTCGATTGGAGGGAATTAGCTGAAAGGTATGACGATTTAAGCTATAAAGCATATGAAAAGAATACAGACGGTGAAAGCAAGCAGTCCTTTGAAAGCTACACTTCCAGAAAACTTTCCCTAAAGGATCACTTGATGGTTCAGTTAGGCTTGAGTGTAAAAACCAACAAGGAAAAACGTATAGGCGAGTTCATTATCGAATCATTGGATAACAAAGGATATTTGGGATGTTCTCTTCAGGATATCAGTTTGTTGATAAATGAGGATTTTGTTGAAGTTGAAAGAGTTTTAAGGCTTATTCATACCTTCGACCCTGTAGGTGTGGGAGCAAGGAACTTAAGCGAATGTCTTATGATACAGCTTAAGGAAAAAGGGATTCAGGATAAGAACGCATATATTATTGCAGAACAGTATCTCGAAGAAATTGCGACTAACAAAATGCAAAAAATAGCAAAGGATCTTCATATATCAGTTAACAGGGTGCAAAATATCTGCGATATTATAAAAATGCTTGAACCCAAGCCGTCAAGGGGCTTTATAGTAGATAGCGACAATATCAGATATATAGTTCCCGACGTAACCATAGAAAAAATTAACGACGAATACATTATTATCGTTAATGACAGCTATTTACCCACATTAACTATAAGCAACTACTATAAAAACATGATAAGTAATTTGGATGATAAGGAAGCAAGTAAATTTTTATCGGATAAGCTAAATTCATCAATGTGGTTGATAAAAAGTATAGAGCAAAGAAGAATGACTTTATACAAGGTAGTTGAATCAATTTTAAAATTTCAGAGAAAATTTTTCGACGAAGGAAAGACAGCATTAAAGCCATTGGTGCTAAAGGATGTGGCCGACGATATAGGAGTACATGAATCAACAGTAAGCAGAGCAACCAATGGGAAATACGTTCAGACACCGAGAGGATTGTATGAGCTTAAATACTTTTTTGCCAGCAGCATAGGTGAAACTGACGGCAGCGGAGTATCATCCACAAGCGTCAAATCTACCATACAAAAATTAATAGATGAAGAAAATACACAAAAACCGCTGAGCGACCAAAAAATAGCGGAAAAATTAAACGATGAGGGCATAAATATTTCAAGAAGAACAGTGGCTAAATACAGAGATGAAATGAGAATACCTTCATCATCAATGAGAAGAAGATATTAACTTAAAGAATATGTTGCTATGTAAACATATTCTTTTTGGTTTAGAGGAAGGGGGACACACCTTCATGGTAGGTAGAGCCTCTGTAGCTAAGCCATGAAGGAATGTCCCCGTACTTGGAAGGGGGACACACCAAGTTTGTCCCCAAATATTACAAAAAATTCATATAAAATGATATACAATATTTAATTAGTATGTTATAATTCAAATGTTAGGCATCCTTTCAAAATAAACGCTCCTATTAAATTAAATTCTTAAAAATTCCCAATATTTATAATTTAGTATTGCAATATAATATTAGTATGATAGAATTAAGACAGGGACACCATGTTGATGACAGGGACGATAAATAGCCCGGAGGTAGTATGGATATAAATAATATTTTTGAAATACAAAAAAAGGTAGTTCCGGAAACTGTTGAGCTTTTGATGAAAAGATATGAAATTATGAAGGTAATAAGTATTTTTCAGCCTGCGGGAAGAAGATTCTTGTCAAATAAATTAGGAATTTCTGAAAGAACCGTGCGTACGGAAATAGACAGATTGAAAGAACTTAATTTAATCGATATTAAGCCTTCGGGTGTTGAGTTAACCGAAGAAGGAAATAAGATACTGTCCGATATTCATGGTACATTTTATTACATCAAAAATTTATCTGATATAGAAATTAAACTTATGGAAAAGCTTAAATTAAAGAGAGTTGCGGTTGTTTCGGGAGACTCGGAAAAGGATAATTTTGCTTTTAATGATTTAGGGAAAAAAGCAGCGGAAATTGTATTGGAAAATTTAAAAAATGACACTATATTAGGTATAACAGGCGGTACTACAATGGCGAACTTGGTTAGGCAGATGAAAAAAAAGGTAAGAATCAAAAAACTTTTAGTTTTGCCTGCAAGGGGAGGTTTAAGTGAAGAACTTGAAATACAAGCAAATACAATTGCTGCTAACTTAGCTGAAAAATTAGGAGCTGAATACAAGCTTTTACATATACCTGACAATTTGGATGAGAATGAGCTGTTTGTGTTAAAAAACAATAAGCTGATCAGTGAGGTTTTGGATGATATTCAAAAAATAAATCTGCTGATTTTTGGAATAGGCAATGCAAGCGACATGGCAACAAGAAGAAAATCAGGAAAAAACGTATTTGAAAAAATTGAAAAAGAAAATTTAACAGCTGAAGCATTTGGTTATTTCTTTGATAATAAAGGCAATGTAAAAATGCAGACTAATTCCGTGGGAATTACTCTGGAAAATTTCAAGGAAATTAACAATGCAATCGGAGTTGCGGCAGGCAGCTCAAAAGCAGAAGCAATTTATGCTGTATCAAAATTTAATAATAATTTTATCCTTGTGACAGATGAAGCTGCCGCAAAAAGGATATTAGAATTATAAAATATTATTTAAATATTAAATTTATGGAGGATAATATGGTAAGAGTAGCAATTAACGGATTTGGAAGAATTGGAAGATTGGCATTGAGGCTGATGTCTATGGATGAAGATTTTCGGGTTGTTGCAATCAACACAAATTCCGATGCGGAAACATTAGTGTATTTGTTAAAGTATGATACCGCACACGGCAATTTCATGACGGATAAAATTTCCTACAAAGATAATATAATGTATGTTGATGGAAAGGAAATAATCACATCAAGGGTAAAAGAGCCTGAAAACTGTAACTGGAAGGAATTAGACATAGACTTGGTAATTGATTGTACAGGTAAATTTAACGAAAGTGAAAAAGCACAGGCTCACATTAAGGCAGGGGCAAAAAAAGTATTGCTTTCAGCGCCGGGCAAGGGTGATTTAAAAACAGTTGTATATAATGTAAATCATAATATTCTTGATGGTACTGAAACTGTTGTATCTGCAGCATCATGCACAACAAACTGCTTGGCTCCGTTAGCAAAAGTAATAAACGACGAATTTGGAATAGTAAAGGGACTTATGACTACTGTTCATGCTTATACAAATGATCAGAATATTCATGACAATTCACATAAGAAAGGCATAATGTCAAGAAGAGGCCGTGCAGCGGCAGCAAATATTGTTCCTGCATCAACAGGTGCTGCAAAAACAGTGGGTGTAGTTCTTCCTGAATTAAAAGGCAGGCTTGACGGCATAGCTCTTCGTGTTCCGACTATCACAGGCTCGGTTGTTGACTTAACCGTTGAACTCGGAAGAAATGTAACTGTTGAAGAGGTGAATTCAGCTGTTAAGAATGCTGCTAACGAAACACTTCAATATACGGAGGATCCGATAGTATCAAGCGATGTTATAGGAAGCCTTTATGCATGTGTATTTGATGCTCTGTCCACTCAAATAATTGAAGCTGACGGAAAACAGATGGTTAAATTAATTGCGTGGTATGACAATGAAATGTCATTTACGTCCCAATTGGTAAGAATAGCTAAGTATTGGGGCTCAATGAGATGATCTGACCGCGTTTTTCCGACCGAAGGGAGAGAAAAACGGATGGTAAGTCATTCACAGCTAATTCACGATTTATGCGACGAAAGGAGCAAATAAATCGGTGAAATAGACTGCGGGAGATGTCGTTCTATGGAGGATTGCATGAATAAAAAAACTTTAAATGATTTAAGCTTAAAAAATAAAAAGGTATTAGTAAGATGCGACTTTAATGTGCCTTTGGACAAGGAAGGAAATATTACAGATGATATAAGAATAGTAAGTTCTCTTCCTACAATAAATTATCTGTTGGATAACGGTGCAGCCGTAATACTGATGTCCCATTTAGGAAGGCCGGAGGGCTCTCCGGACAAAAAATACTCCCTTTATCCTGTAGCACAGAGATTAAAATCTCTTTTAGGAAAAGATGTTATATTCGAAGACTGTGACACGGTTGTAGATGATAAGGTGAAAAAAGATGCGGCAAAGCTTGTAGCCGGTGAAATAATGCTATTACAAAATACAAGATTCAGAAAAGAAGAAACAAAAAATAAAGGGGATTTTGCAAAAGATTTGGCATGCCTTGGAGATTTGTTCGTAAATGATGCATTTGGAACAGCTCACAGAGCTCATTCTTCAAATGTTGGTATTTGTGAGTACTTGCCTTCTGCTCTTGGCTTTTTGGTGGAAAAAGAAGTTAATGTAATGGGAAATGCATTAAAGGATCCCAAAAGACCCCTTACGGCAATTTTAGGGGGAGCAAAGGTTTCTGATAAAATAGCTGTTATAGAAAATTTATTAAATATTGCGGACAATATTTTAATCGGGGGAGGTATGATGTATACTTTCCTTAAGGCTAAAGGATATAATATAGGAAAGTCTCTTTTGGAAGAAGATAAAATTGATTTAGCAAAAAAATTAATTGAAAAAGCTAAATCAAATGATGTAAATTTGTTATTGCCCGTTGATACTGTGGTTGCAAAGGAATTTAAAAATGATACTGAATTCTTTTCAACCGATGCGGACAAAATTCCCGATGAATATATGGGACTTGATATAGGGGAAAAAACAACCGAATTATTTATTGACGTAATTAAAAATTCAAAAACTATAATTTGGAACGGTCCCTTAGGTGTTTTCGAAATGGATAACTTCGCAAGGGGAACAAATTCTATAGCAAAAGCATTGGCTGATAATCAGGATGCAATATCTGTAATCGGCGGGGGCGACAGTGCGGCTGCAGTAGAAAAAATTGGATTGGCTAAAAAAATTACTCATATTTCAACAGGAGGCGGAGCTTCCTTAGAATTTTTGGAAGGTAAAATTTTACCCGGAATTGAAGCAGTGGATAGCAAATAAAATGGTACACATCTTTCAAGTTGAAGGAGGGAGTAAGTTAAATGAGAAAGACATTAATTGCAGGTAACTGGAAAATGAACAATGATGTGGAGGAAAGCATAAAGCTGGCAAGAAGCTTAAAATCTTCGGAAATGGATAAAAATGTGGATGTATTGATATGTCCTCCATTTACCTCAATATATGCAATAATCGGTGAACTAAAAAATTCATCAATAAAAGTAGGTGCCCAAAATATGCATTTTGAAGACAGCGGTGCTTTTACAGGTGAAATTTCACCATCCATGTTGAAAAATATGGGTGTTGAATATGTAATAATTGGGCATTCCGAAAGAAGGCAATATTTTGGAGAAACAGACCAAATAGTAAATAAAAAAATAAAAGCCTCATTAAATCACGGTCTAAAACCGATACTATGCGTCGGAGAGTCCTTGGAGCATAGAGAAATGGGTATAGAAAAGGAAATTGTTAAAAATCAATTGATAAATGATTTGGATATGGTTATGAAGGAAGATGCAGTAAGCATAGCCGTCGCTTATGAGCCTGTCTGGGCTATCGGAACAGGCAAGACAGCTACAAGTGAGCAGGCTAACGAAATGTCATCATTTATAAGAACTGTCCTTGCAGATATTTTCTCTGAGGATATTGCGGATAATATGATTATTCAATACGGAGGCAGCGTAAAATCTTCCAATGCAAATGACATTATGAACCAATCCCATATCGATGGAGCATTGGTTGGAGGAGCAAGCTTAAAAGCCGATGAATTTATTAAAATTGTCAATTTTGGAAAACAGAAAGGTTGTTAAATATGAATAAAGTAACTGCATTGATTATTCTTGACGGATGGGG
>DAIMMU010000076.1:0-11846 GCA_036720515.1 Sedimentibacter sp. | reverse complement strand
GGGGGACACACCTCTTTATAGGAATGTCCCCGTTTTTTTATATTATTTTCAGTTGTTTTCCGTAAGCCTTAATTGTTAAATTTCCGCTGGCACTGTCAAAAATTATTGTGCGGCCGTAATTTTCTCCAACATCTTCGGAAAAAATCCTAATATTTAATTTTTCCAATGTTTCTTTTGCAGCGGCTATATTCCTTTCGCCGATGTTCCCAAATGTTGAACTTCCTTTGATTTCAAACATTTTAGCCCCGCCGGCAATTTTGCAAATCATTCTTGACTTCATGCCGCCTAAATACTCCATTTGTCTTATCATTTCAGTTATACCCGTATCCGCATATTTGAAAATATTTGCTTTATCCCCGCTGTTGTTATATGCTAACATAATATGTGCCATCCCTGCAATTTGAGCACTTTTATCTATTATGCAAATACCCACGCAGGATCCTAATGCATAGGATATCAGTATTTCCGGAGCATGAACAATTTTCATGTCCGAAATTCCCACTGTTACATTTGTCATATATCCATACCGAACTTCTTTAATAAAATTTTCAGGGATTTTCTGTCAGGGAGTAAAAGCATGTAGCTGTATATCATTTCATTCTGACAATAGTATTTCTCTTTAATGAAAACAACCTTTGAGGCAACTTCGCTGAATTCCGCAGTGACGGCATCCAGCAATGCACCGGACATGTCGATGTTAAGTGACGGAACCAATACCTGTATCTTCATATCAGTAAGAGATGATATTGAATTTACATAGGAAGAAACCATTATATTGCTTATCTCGGACAGAGCCGAAAGCTCCATATCGGATATTTCCTCAAAACCTTTCAGCTCAGTTCCGAGCAAGGTATTTAATATCAGATGGGTAAATTCTTTTCTAAGCAAGAAAAGTATTACTCCCTCAATATCTCCTTCAAAACCTATTAAAACCCCCACAACAATATTTTCCGCTCCTCCTATGGACTCAATAATATCATTATAGTTTAACAGGCTTACTTCCGGCACTTTCATTTCTATCCTTTTGGATAACATTTGAGATAGAGAGGTTGCCGCATTGCCGGCACCGATATTTCCGATTTCCTTCAAAATATCCATATGAACTTCATTCAATTCCACAGTGCTCCTCCTTATATATCAATATCTCCCGGATTGAGAGGTACGACAACTATATCCTTCCCGTCATGATACACCTTGCTGAAGCTTATGTCTTCCCTCACTCTGTACTTTAACCCGCCTATATCTATTTTAGTGTTAGAGTACATTATACCTTTGCATACAATCCTATACTCTGCCAAATCACGTAATGATTTGACTTCTTGAAATTGCTCCTTTATTTCATTGACTTCATTGCTGAATTTTATCTTTTTGAGCATCAATTGTTTTTGTACGACACTCTTATTCTCATTGCTCAGACTTGATTTCATAATCAGGTCTGTTTTTTCATCTAATTCTTTTAATTCTTTATTCTTTTTCAGCAATTGTTTTTCTAAACGATGATTACTTTGCTTCCTTGCCGCCATTAACATTTGCTCTTCGTAATAATCTGTTAAATCAATTACTATATTGGTTTCCGGATTTGTTTTGTTGCCGATAGTCTTTGCATATATTGCATTTTTTGCTCCGGTTATTCCGCCTATTATTGCAGCGCTTGAGCCTTTAACTATTACTGATTCACCTGCTTTTACTTCACTGTTTATCAGGGTGTGGGCATATATGTACTTTTCAGATACAATCGTTGCATTTTCAATATATTTGCTTGTTATACTGCCCTTTGCATATATGCTCCCCTTTCCCATTCCGTTCATACCTTTATTAATGATTACTTCACCGCCGGATTTTATGTATGCACCTTCAACCATACCGCGTATTTTAACATCACCCTTTGCGGTAATAGAAAATCCTTCTTTCACATCTCCGTTCACAATGACATTTCCTATAAAATCAATGTTGCCCGTAGAATTACCCACATTGTCCACCTTGTATACATTTTCAACAAACACTCTGTCATTTTTAAATTCCGCGCATCCGTCCATACTTGCCAAAAGTTTGAGACCGTCTTGCGAAATATATGTATTGCTGCCATAATTAAAGGAAACATTTTTACCTCTTTTATAGGGTATGTTATTGCCGTAAACATCAATTCCATCTTCTCCTTCTTCCGGCGGAACTATATGGCATAAAACAGCATCCTTATCAACATTTATAACATTGTTTAAATTTTTGAAATCTATGGTTCCGTCATCATTTTCCAAAAACTTTTTTTCTTTCTTGGTATCAAAATTATATACTATGCGTGCATCCTTTCCGTCTATGGGGGTTTTTCCCATAGCAGCCATAAGCTCCTTTGAATATTCCTTATTACCGCAATATTCAGTTATATCATTTTCCCTGATTCCATACACAATTTCTTTCTCTGTCAAATAATTCAAAATTTCTTGGGGAGAAACTTCCGCTGATTTATCAAATAGCTCAATTCTAATATATACCTTTAATTTATCTGCCGACACCAAATGATTAATCTTGTATAATGGTATGTTTTCTTCAGAGGGCACAAACATAGCTAACCTCTTAAGGAGTTAATGACTTGCTCAATTTCGTCAGCAGTTTGTATCAGGTTTGAATTTAGCTGAAACGATCTTTGTATTTGAATGAGCTTTACCATTTCTTCAGAAACTTCCACATTTGAAGCTTCCAAATAACCCTGCAGTATTTTAGTTTCATTCGTTTCTGTTATATTGTACTCCCCATCTTCATTTGACATTCTGTACAGATTATTTCCTGCCTGCTGTAAATCATTGTTATTATCAAAAATAAAAACACCTATATCCACATTGTTTATATGGTCCGCATCTTCTAAAATTATAGGTTCCTCTTCATTGTTTAAAACATATCCTCCTTGATACATAAGATAATTTTCATCATCTATATTTGCAATTTGAAAATTGCCGCCCCTTGTAAACAAATTCTCCTCTTCAAATTGGATTGCAAAAAAACCATCCCCTGTTATTGCAAAATCTGTTGACACCCCGGTTCTAAAGGGTGCCCCCTGGCTGAATATCACATCAACTTTTCCCACCTTGGAGCCGCTTCCGGATTTAAGTTCCGTGTTTGTCCCTTCGGCTCCCCTAACATTGGTATAAATTAAATCGGAAAATTCCGGCTTGGATCTTTTAAATCCCGCAGTCTGGATATTTGCCATATTATTTGATATGACATCCAAATAGCTCTTATTGCTTGCGGCGCCGTTTGCACCGGTATAATATGCCTTAATCATACAAACCTCCCCTTATATCTTTCCTATTTCGTTAACTGCCTTGTCATTTATCATATCGTATATTTTAAAAGCCTGAGCCGCAGTCTGCAATGCTCTTTGAGATGACAGCATATTTGTTAATTCCTCCGTTATATCCACATTGGATCTTTCGATTGTTTTGTGTGATATTGAAGGATATTCAACCAGTTCCGGCTCCTGCTCCGAAAGGAACATTCCTTCTTTGAACTTATTCAGGCTGTTGTAATCAAGAAAGTCATAAACCGCAATTTTATCAGCCTCTTCGCCTTCGATTATTATGCTGCCGTCAGAAAAAATATCAAATTTGTCTCCGCCCACATATATGTCGCCAAATTCCCCCTGTACCCTGCCGATATCTTTTAATTCCAAATACCCTTCTTCATCGATATTAAAGCTTCCGTTGCGTGTGAACAATATCTGCCCGCCGTTATCAACCGCAAAAAATCCCGCTCCCATGATTGCAAAGTCAGTAATATTTCCTGTTTCCTCCAAAGCTCCCTGGGAATGTATCGTATTGTTTTCTATAATTGCCCTTATGGCAGAAACACCGTTAATAGGCGTTGCTTCTTCAATAATTCCGTTTTGCTTATATTTGTTTATCAATAGGTTGCCGAAATTTGAAGTTACCGCCTGTTCCTTTTTATATCCCGCAGTATTTATATTTGCTAAATTGTTGCCTGAAATGTCTATTTTCCTCTGTTGAGTAAGCATACCAGAAGTTAACGCATAAAATCCTCTTGACATATTCTCACCTCTTATTTAATTATTGCCGTATAAATAACTTTTAACGCTCTTTTCCAACTTCTGAAGTGCAGAGGTATGTATTTGAGATACCCTTGAATTGCTTATTTCCAAAATCAGCGCAATTTCCTTCAGCTTTAATTCTTCTTTGTAATATAGGGAAATTATTAATTTTTCCTTTTCATTAAGCTTATTGACACTTTCTTTAAGTATTTTGAATAATTCCTTTGATTCCATTTCATATTCGGGCAAATCATTGTCGCTTGCTCCGTACTGTGCTAAGTTGGCTTCACTGATTAATTCTTCGAAAGATAATACGGCTGATCCGCAGGCTCTGTCTACAATTTTATTGTAATCACCCATTTCCATCTTTAGATGCAGGGCTGTTTCGTTGTCGGTGGGAGTTCTTCCTAATTTATTGGTCAATAATTCCTGCGCGTCTTTTATACTCTTATAGTCGCTTTTAACCTTTCTCGGAATCCAGTCCTGTTTTCTTACATAATCAATAATAGACCCTTTTATGCGTATTGAAGCATATGTTTCAAATTTGGTATTCTTGGTTATATCGTATTTTTCGATTGCGTCCATAAGTGCTATTATACCTTCGTTTACAATATCATCAACATCACCGTAATACTGGTATATGCCCCTCATTTTCAAGGCAATTATCCTGACTAAGCTGCTGTATTTTTCAATTATTCGATTTCTGATATCAACGTCCTTCGAAGCCTGATACTGCTTCCATATGTGCTCGTCAAATTCTTCAATATATGCCGTGCGTTCTGGTAAAATCATATGCATCACTCTTTCATTTAAATTGCAATATTGCCTAATGCTTGTATTTGAACGGAATTATCAATTTCATTAAATGACAGCACCACTGCCTTAGGATAAAATTGATCTAACAATTTTCTGAAATATCCTCTCACAAAGGGTGAGGTGAGTATTATGGGTATATTTATTTCACCTTTTAATTTATTGATTTGCTCGATTAACTGAGTCACTAATTTCTGCATAAACTCGGGTTCAATGGATAAGTAAGAGCCTTTTTCATTTTTTCCTATTGAATTGATTATTAATTTTTCAATTTCGGTGCTCAATGTAATAACCCTTATTTGCCCTGCCTCTGACCACTTCCTGGTTATAGTGCGCTTTAATGCTTGTCTTATATATTCCGTAAGCATTTCCGTATCCTTCACCGTTGTACCGTAATCACTTATTGTTTCTAAAATAGTTTCCATATCCTTTATGGGAATTCCTTCTCTAAGCAGATTGCCCAATATTTTTTGAAGGTTCCCATGGGAAATAATTCCCGGAACAACTTCTTCCACCAATAATTCATTGTCCTTTTTTATATTGTTAAGGAGCTGGTTTAAATCCTGCCTTGACAATAATTCGTGAGCATGTGCTTTGATAACCTCCGACAAATGAGTTATCAGCACCGACAGAGGGTCTATTACGGTATATCCGTACATTTCCGCCAATTCCTTCTTATCCTCCTTAATCCATCTGCTCGGTATACCGTATGCCGGTTCGATTGTTTCGATACCGTCAACTTCTCCGGTTAAATTGCCGGGGTCAAGGGCTAAATAGTATTCTACCAATATTTCCCCCTTAGCTACCTCTTCTCCCTTTATCCTTATTACATATTCATTTGGATTAAGGTATCCGTTGTCCCTCAGCCTTACCGAAGGAACCACCATTCCCATTTCCTGAGCAAATTGTCTCCTGAACATTACCACCCTGTCTATGAAGTTTCCCCCGCTGTACTCATCCACCAACGGAATCAGGCTGTAACCGACTTCCATTGCTACAGGGTCTATTTGAATCAACTCATAGATGTTATCAATATTTCTGAAGTAGTCCTCCTCGGAAACCTCCCCGCTCTCCTTATGAGGCTCCTCTGTTTCCGTAATATCAACCTTTGCCCTTAACAGCTTAACTCCCAAAAATATGAAAAGTGACGACAGGGTAATTACCTGAGGTAATGGGAAGCCCGGTATCAATGCCATAAACAGAATGATTATCCCCGATATTATCAAAACTAAGGGCTGTGATTTAATTTGGTTTGTAAGGTCAACATTTAAGCTTGACTCCGATGCCGCCCTTGTAACAATCATGCTTGTTGCCGTGGAAATTAATAAGGCAGGTATCTGAGAAACAAGCCCGTCACCTACGGTTGCTATGGAATAGGTCTGGAGCACAACCGCAAATGTTGCGCCTCCCTGCACCATACCTATGATTATGCCGCCCACAAAATTTATGAATGTAATTACTATGGACATAATGGCATCACCTTTTACGAATTTCGTTGCACCATCCATGGCTCCGTAAAAGTCTGCTTCTCTTTGCACATCCTTACGTCTTCTTTGTGCTTCCTGCTCGGTAATTATGCCTGAACTTAAATCCGCATCTATTGCCATTTGTTTGCCGGGCATTGCGTCCAATGTAAATCTTGCGGTAACCTCCGCTACTCTTTCGGCTCCCTTTGTTATTACTATAAATTGCACCAAGACTATGATTAAAAATATAATGAATCCTACAACGGCATCGCCCTGCAAAACGAAGCTGCCGAATGTGGCTATTACCGCTCCCGCATTTCCGTTGTTTCTTAATATCAATCTGGTGGAGGATACATTTAAGGACAATCTGAACAATGTGGTAACTAAAAGAATTGAAGGAAATACGGAAAACTCCAATGCTTCTTTTATATACATGGTTGTAAGCAGTGTAACTATGGACACGGCTATGTTGATAATAAACATTAAGTCCAAGAAAAACGGAGGCAACGGTATTATTATCATTAGTATTACTGCTATTATAAACAGTGAAACAGAATTATTTAATATGCTTTTCATATTTGATGTTTATCCTTTTCCTTAAGCCTATAAACCCAGGCTAATATTTCTGCAACAGGTTCATAATACTCTACTGGTATTTCCCTATTCAGCTCCGACTTAGCGTATAATGCTCTGGCTAACGGAATGTTTTCAATAATATTGATCTTGTTTTCTTCTGCTTTTTCTATAATCCTTGCGGCTAAATGGTCCTTTCCCTTTGCCAATACAATGGGAGCATTGTCCTTTTCAATGTTATAGCTTATTGCCACCGCATAATGCGTGGGGTTTCTTATAATAACATCCGCATTGGGAACCTGCTGCATCATCCTTGACATTGAAAAAGCCCTTTGTTTTTCCTTGATTTTTCCCTTAATTTTAGGGTCACCTTCCAATTGTTTGTACTCTTCTTTTACTTCCTGCTTCGTCATTTTGATATTCTTTTCATATTCCCACCAGGAATATAGAAAGTCAAATGCCGAAATAGCAACAAAAGCAATAATCACACTTTTTACAATATCCATAATAGATGTAATGATAAAGTTAATTCCGTATAATAAATCAATTGAAGCTAACTTAGGTACTAAGTTTAAATTTTTTATGACGGAAGAATATATTACATATCCTAATATGGTTATTTTAATTAAACTTTTCAATAATTCCACAATGGCACGAATGGAAAACATCCTCTTTATACCTGACAAGGGATTTAGTTTTGAAAATTTAAATTTTATATTCTCCCTTGAAATTAAAAATTTTGTTTGTGCCCCGGTTAGTACAACGGTTGCTATTATTACGAAAATCATCAGAGGACCTGCCGATGCAAAAATGGCAAATGCAATATCCTTGAACATTCGTGAAATAAAGGAGCCGTCTATGTAATAAGTATTTTTTGCTAAGGATGTATATTTAATTAATATATTTGAAGTATATTTGTAAATATACGATGACCAGAGCTCCAATATATAAAAAGATATTGCAATTACTCCTACCGTTACGGCATCCTTGCTTTGAAACACATTGCCCTTTTTTCTTTCGTCACGCCTCTTTTTGGGGGAGGCTTTTTCGGTTTTATCTTCTCCTGCCATATCATTACCCCAAAGTTATTAATGTACTTAAGCTGTTTTCTACAGTGTCGAACATCAATATTATAGTTTTTTCAATAAATGTTGAAAATGTAGGCACCAGCAAAAGTATCATCAAGAGACCCACTAAAATTTTCAACTGGACATTTACCGAGAATACCTGTATTTGCGGAATTGCTTTCATTAAAATTCCGATACCCGCTTCCAATATTATTTCAACAGCAACAATAGGCATTGACAGCTTCAGGGACAGTATTAATATTTGCTGGAACAATTCGACCATATTGTAAAATAAATCCTTAGGTATTGAAAAATTTCCTATTTCTATTAACTTACATGATGTTGTGAATATTTGTATCAATGTAATGTGACCGTTAGCGCTGAAAAAAATCATCATTAAAATCAAGTGTAAAAAGCTGCCCGTAATGCCTGTTGAAATATTGCTGGTGGGATCATATATGCTTGCCATGGACATTCCTGTCTGCATTCCTATAACTTCACCGCTTATTAGCACAGTGCCGAAAAACAAGTTTAAAATGTATCCTGTTAAAAACCCGACGAATATTTCTTTCATAATCAAAATCGAATATTCTATGGCGGAGGTTACGGATATATCTCTTGAGGGAGGCAGCATGCCGTAAATTGTTATGGTTAAAAATAAGCTTAATGATGTTTTTACCAAGGCAGGCAGTCTTTCCCTCCCGAATATCGGATTTAAAAAAACACAGCCGCTCATTCTTGCCAATATCAATAAAAAATATGTAAAGTCTCCTGAAAATGTCATCCCGAGTCCTCGCTAATGTATTTTAAGCATTAAATCGAATACATAGTATGTAAAGTCAGACATTACTTCCAACATCCAGTTTCCTAATACAATTAACAATATTGCGGTAATAAACAATTTCGGAACAAATGTCAGTGTCTGCTCATGTATTTGTGTTGCTGCTTGGAAGACAGCTATAATTAAGCCTATTATTAAGCTTGCAGTCAATATGGGTGCTCCAATCTTGATTGCGGCTGCCGCGGCAGCCTGCATAACTTCCATAACCAATGAAATGCTCATTTTTAAATCTCCTCCTCGCAGTCTCACCTATTCGGGGACATTCCTTTTACCCGCAGAGACTAACCCTATAGTAAAGGTGTGTCCCCCTACCTCTTATAAACATCTTAGAAATTAAAGCTTACAATCAATGTTTTAAATAATAAGGACCATCCGTCAACAACTACAAATAAAAGTATTTTAAACGGCATCGAGATCATCACCGGAGGAAGCATCATCATGCCCATGGACATGAGCACGCTTGAAACTATCATATCTATGGTTAAAAAGGGTATAAAAATCAAAAACCCGATAATAAATGCCCTTTTCAGTTCACTGGTAATAAAAGACGGGATAATTACCGTCAAGGGTAAATCCTCTAAATTTTCCGTATTTAATGCAGCTTCGTCATCGGACATATCCAAAAACATTTGCAATTCATTGTTGCCCGTTTGTTTAAGCATCCATGTTTTTATGGGAATTGAAGCCGTGTCAAGAAATTCTTCCTGCGTTATTTCTTCGTTCTTGTAGGGCTCATATGCCTCTGTTTTAATTTCGTTTAATACAGGTGACATGATAAATAAGGTTAAAAATATTGCTATTCCCACCAATACCTGATTGGGCGGTGTTTGCTGCAAGCCTAATGCATTTTTGACAAATGACAGCACTATGATAATTCTTGTGAAGGATGTCATCATAATTAAAATGGATGGAAGCAGTGTTAAAATTGTCAAAAAAAACAAAATTTCTATTGTTTCTGCGGCACTCCCGTTAATATCCATATTAACGACTCCGCCGTAGGCAGTGTTGGTATTTATAAATATTATTGATAATGCAATTATTATTGATTTGTATTTTTTTATCATCGCTTATTCCTGTATAATTGATTTTTGTATGCGCTTAAAATTTTGTTAAAGTTCAAATTGCTTTCATCCTCATTTTCCAAGGGTTTAAAATCCTCTAATTCTTTAAGTATGCTTATATCCTTTTCCGTTATACCCAACACGTAGTATTTGTTGTATATTTGCGCAATTGCAATAAATTTATTTTGTCCCAACATTATTTTATCAACTATATTCATGTACTTGGATTTCAATGCCAATGAGGTCTTTTTTGAAATCCATTTTGTACAGTAGTAAGTTAAAAACAAAACCAATACTATTCCCATAATTGACATTATGAGTGCGAATTTATCTTTAATTTAAATCAACTCCTATTCAATTATGCTTTGAACGGTTTTTAAAACCCTTTCTGCTTTAAAAGGCTTTACTATAAAATCCTTTGCACCTGATCTTATTGCTTCAACAACCATGGATTCCTGTCCCATAGCCGAGCACATTACTACTTTAGCATTTGAATCAAATTCTTTAATTTCCTTTAATGCATCCAACCCGTTTTTATTGGGCATTGTTATATCCATCAGCACCAGATCCGGTTTTTCTGTTTTATACATTTGAACAGCCTGTTCTCCGTCGGATGCTTCTAAGAAATCTGCATAGCCGTTCTTTTTTAATGTATCCTTAA
Source organism: Sedimentibacter sp. (assembly GCA_036720515.1). Lineage (GTDB taxonomy): Bacteria > Bacillota > Clostridia > Tissierellales > Sedimentibacteraceae > Sedimentibacter. Next base: position 1,325 of record DAIMMU010000076.1, on the reverse strand, counting down.
TCATCATTCTCATAAACGCTGCATCATCTACTATTAATATTTTACCTTCCATATTTATCCTCCGCCGATATTATAATGATCTAACTATTTCATCTTTTTTTATTATTTCAACCACTCTGACTCCGAAATTGTCATTTACAACGACCACTTCTCCTTTTGCAATCAGCTTTCCGTTTACCACAACGTCTACCAAGGCGCCTGCCTGCTTGTTCAGCTCAATTATTGTTCCTGATGTGAATTCTAAAATATCCTTTATGGGTTTGTTGGTTTTTCCTATTTCAACACTTATTGTCAAAGGTACCTGCATTATTAAGTCTAAATTAGAAAGCTGTTCCCCGGATATTTCGTCTTCATTGTCTTCGAAGGATTCATATTCCATCGGTTTTGCATTGACCGGCACCAACTCCTTTTTCTTTTGTGCCGTTTCTTTAATCTTATTGATTTCCGTATGCTCTTCCTTCTGCTGTGCGGCTTGTTCTCCTTCTTTGTCGTTTTTCATATTACCATTACCTGCCTCACTAATTTCTTCATTATCATAACCTTCGGTTTCTTTTAAAAAGCTTGATACTATTTCTCTTGCCAGCGGTACAGGCATTACATTTATAAATTGACTTTTTATACTGTCTTCAATAAATAATTCAAAGCTTACGGCAACAATTACATCTTCTTCCCGGAAGTATTTGTTCTTAAATTCAGTATTATCTTCAATTTCATAAGCAACAGGTGTGGATATATTTATAGGTTTTGATAGAAATTCCGCAAGAGCCGTGGCTGCAGAACCCATCATTTGGTTCATTACTTCGCATATGGCACTGGTATTGATTTCATCCATTTCGAACTCATCATCTTTTATATTTTGCCCCAATAAAATTTCTATGATTGTTTTAGCGTCAATTCTTTTCCATATCATAAGATTTACGCCTTGCAGCCCTTCAATGTAGTTTATTTCAACTCCGATTGCCGGTTCCAAATTCTTATAATTGAAATCATCAACAGTTGTTACACTAACCTGGGGTACTGTAATTTCAACTCTTTTACCCAACAAATCAGACAATGAGGTAGCTGATGAGCCTAAGCTGATATTCATAACTTCCCCGATTACATCCCGTTCCATATGCGAAAACACATTTTCGTTTATCATATATAACTCCTCTAATGTATAATTTTATTTATTTTAATAGCACCCTTATTCTTCCTTGTTCCCCATTTGCCCTCAAACCATTTTTCGTTTTCAACATATATATCAACGTTATGATTAACCTTTTTATCCAATATGATTAAATCTCCTGCCTGCATGTTTAATATATCCTCAAGTGTTGCCTGAG
>DAIMMU010000075.1:0-11968 GCA_036720515.1 Sedimentibacter sp. | reverse complement strand
ACCCGATATTTCGGAAGCGGTGTAAATATCAGCTCCGTGTGTTTCCATATTTTCTCCTTCATGCGATTGTATTTATAAACTTTATCAAATTATTATGCCGCCACTTCTATAAGAGGGGATTGCCTTCTCAACTTAAGGCTTGTAAGAGTCATCGCTGAAACAGAAACTTCAAAGCGGTTCCAAGTATAAGACAAAGTATTGATGTAGTATACATCAGCTTGTTTGCTCTTTTTATGTCTTCTGCTTCCGCCTCCCTGTTGTTATCTCCTATAGTCGGCTTTTCCACCAATGTTTTGCCGTAATAACTGTTCCCTCCGAGCATTAAGTTTAATGCTCCCGCGCATACTGACTCTGTTTGTGCTGAATTCGGGCTTTTGTGGTTGTATCTGTCCCTTTTGTATATTTTATAAGCGTTCCTGTAATCCATTTTTAGAATGAACGATGCTAAAATCATAACCAGCGCCGCAATTCTTGCAGGTATAAAATTAAATACATCATCTGCAATTGCGGAAAATTTCCCAACATTCATATATTTTTCGTTTTTATATCCTATCATGGAGTCTAAAGTATTGATTCCTTTGTATAAAAACCCCAAAGGCGCACCTCCGATCATTATAAAAATCATGGGAGCAATAACACCGTCCGCGGTATTTTCAGCTACCGTCTCGACAGCTGCTTTTATGATCGAAGAGCTGCCGAGGCTTTCTACATCCCGTCCCACTATGAATGACAGATAATGTTTGGCTTCGTCAATATTGCTGTTTTTCAATGCGTAATATACTTTCATGCTTTCATCCTTCAGGCTCTTAACTGCTAAAATGTAATAACACATAACACTTTCAACAACAATGTATAATATTAAGTTTATTTTTGCGGCTGCATACAAAATAAAAAAAGGAATTATAAAGCTTGCGGACACAACTATAATCCAAATCAAAGCTCCTGCTTTTATTTCATCTTCCCGGCTTCTGCACTTTATCCTTAAAAACTTCTCGACATTTTCAATTAATTTACCTATTAACCTTATCGGATGAGGATATCCCTGAGGATCTCCGACTATTAAATCCAATATATAGCCTATTATTAAAGACATAATTCACCGTATTCGATGCATTTTTCAATAAAATTAACGGCAAAATCAACATTTCCCAAAAAATGCAGGTGGGGATAGCCCATAAACCTGCAGCCATCAGCAATAATGCATTCCCATTTTCTGTCGGATTCAGGTTTTGAGGCAATAAAAGAATCTCCCGGGTTTGTACTTTTGCTGTAGTGGAATTCATGGGCATTTATCGATTCTCCTTTTTTGCAAAGCATATTGTCCTTTGCAGCGGTTAATTTTACATAACCAAAATTGTTCAATGATTTCGTCATACAGCTATGCCCCTCCTCAATTCCTACCAATCGGAATTCTTTGTTATTTTCATCTTTGAATGTTTTTAAAAGATACATGTAGCCTCCGCACTCCGCAATGGTTGGGATTCCAGATTGAATTTTATTTTTTAAGCTTTCAAGCATGGAAATATTCTCCGAAAGCTTTTCCATATAAAGCTCGGGATAACCGCCTCCTATATAAAGCCCTCTGACATCATCAGGCAGTTTTTCATCATTAAGAGGGCTGAATTCAATTAATTCCGCTCCAATCTCTCTCAATAAATTCAAACTGTCCTCGTAGTAAAAGCAAAAAGCTTCGTCTCGTGCAATTGCTATTTTAATGTTTTTTCTTTTTACCGTCTTAATTTCATCATATTCCACGAAATCACAATTGAGCGAAAGCTCATAAAGCCCTTTTATATCAATTGTTTCTTGGGCGGTGCTTCCTAATTTTTCGGTGATTTCTTCTAAACCGGCTGTTTCCTCCGGAGTAATAAGCCCAAGATGCCTGCTTTTCAGCGTGCAATCTTTTAAGTGGGGCATGTACCCGTAGACCTTCACATCCGTGTTGGCTTCTATTATTTTTTTATAGTATTCATACATATTTTTTGTAACATTATTTAAAATTACACCCTTTATATTGCTGTTAATTCTAAAATTCTTAAAACCTTCAATTAGTGCACAGCTTGACAGTGACATGCCGCTTATGTTTATAACCATGACTGCAGGGCAATTAAGCAGTTTTGCAAGCTCATAAGAGCTTCCCGATGTTCCTGTTCCGATACCGTCATAATACCCCATAACTCCTTCCAATATCGAAATGTCTGTGTCTTGGCTGTTCTTGCACAAAATGTATTTGCAGGCATCGTCACCAAGAATAAATTGGTCTAAGTTTCTGGAAGGAACTTTAATTACCTCCCTGTGGAACATGGGATCAATATAGTCAGGACCTGCTTTATATGCAGTTACTTTTTTCCCGTCATTTAAAAATGCTTTTAATAAAGCAACGGTTACCGTAGTTTTGCCGCTGTCGCTTGACGGTGCCGTTATCATAATTCTTGGTACTTCGGCTTTCATTAGAATCACTCCCTTTTCCGCTTGCTTTTATCTATCGATTTAGTATACCATAGTTATTGGAATAAATAATGAGTTTTGTTTTAATTTTGTTATCCAATCTTTTATTTATATAATATTCTGCTTTTTCACTTATTTTTCCGATTACCTTATTCTGAATACTTTCTCTTTCAAGTATGCTTAAAGCTTGCTCCGTTGTAACGCAGGACAGAATTTCATCAACGGTATCCGGATTTGCCCCGTACAAGGCTGCATAACAGCTTAGCATTTCCATTCTGAAATCGCCGTTATGAGAATGTGTGTTCATCATTCCCCCCGCAACCTTCACCATTTTGCCTATATGACCGACAATCAGTAATTCTTTGAACTTCAGCTCCGTGGCGAAATCTAAAACATCGCCTAAATAGTTGCTGAACTTCAACCTGTTCTCGCCTCTTATCCCCAATTGCTCCCCAAGAAATTTTTCCGCATAGTTGCCGGGAAATGCAATCAGCTTGTCATATCCCTTTTCCCTTATAACATTCATTTCAACCTTAAGGCTGTCAATCAGCGCTTTTTCGCTCATGGGTTCAACTATTCCCGTTGTTCCGATAATTGAAATTCCGCCGATTATTCCCAAATGAGGGTTGAATGTTTTCTTTGCTATTATCTCACCCTCCGGGACAGAAATTACTACTGTAACTCCTCCGTAGTATTTGTATTGCCGGCAGATTATTTCAAGATTCTCGGTTATCATCTTTCTTGGAACGGAATTGATTGCTGATTCTCCGACAGGCTGGTCCAAGCCTTTTTGTGTTACCCTGCCTACCCCTTTTCCCCCTTCTATGCTAATTTTACCCGTATCGTCAAGCCTTACATCGGCACATACTAAAACACCGTCCGTAATATCAGGGTCATCACCGCTGTCCTTTCTTACATAGCATTTTGTGCCTTGCACATTAAAGGAGGGGTTTTCTATATCGATAAATAGTATTTCGCCCTTGGGAAGGGTTACCGCAACACTTTCAACTGTCTTTCCCGTGAATATCATCATAGCGGCCGCAGCTGCGGCTGCCGTGGCGCAGGTTCCGGTTGTGAAACCGCATCGCAATTTTTTTCCGTTTTTAATCACAAAATCTTTCATTGGTTTCTCCTTCGATAATGCAATAGTGCTCTCCTTCACTTGTTATTATCGCAATATGGTCTGTATATCCTACGGTTAAATTAATATCATAAAGAACTGATGTTATATCTCTATTTCTGTCCTTAATTATTTTGCTTTCCTGTAATGCAGTCATTCTTCTTAGGAATGAAGTACGGACAATTATTTATTCTATCTTCATAAATGTCGGCATCAATTTTAAAAATATCCTTTAACAGCCCCTTGCTGACTATTTGGCATGGCTCTCCGTATTCCCTTAACTCACCGGAGTTTATGACAAGTATCTTATCCGAATACCTTGCCGCCTGGTTTATATCGTGCAAAACCATAACAACAGTGATACCAAGTGTTTTATTAAGATCCTTTACCATCTCCAATGTTTCCATTTGGTAACAAATATCAAGAAATGTTGTGGGCTCATCAAGCAACAGCATCTTTGGTTTTTGTGCCAGAGTCATTGCAATCCATGCTCTTTGACGCTCTCCTCCCGAAAGTGTGGCTACATATCTGTCTTTCATCTTAAATAACCCCGTTTTCTCCAATGCCCATTCAATTACTTCCCTGTCTTCCATGCTCAGACGTTTTCCAAACTTAAGATGCGGAAATCGTCCGTATGACACTAATTCTTCAACGGAAACATCTGAAGAAACACCCTTTACCTGAGGCAGCACAGCAAGGTTTTTAGCAATTTCCTTTGTGTTTATACAATTTATATTAACCTTATTAAGATAAATATTTCCGCTCTTTGGTTTTAAGTAACGGCTGATTGATTTTATAAGCGTTGATTTCCCAGAGCCGTTAGGACCTATAACGGTTACTATTTCCCCTGATTTAACATTAAAGCTGATATCCTTCAGTATCTTTTTTTCTTCATAACCTGCATTCAGCCCTTCAACTTTTAAGTCCATTTAATATTCCTTCTTTCTTCGCAGCAGGTATAGGAAAAACGGTGCTCCCAAGGCGGACATAATAATTCCTACAGGTATTTCAAGAGGAGCAAACATAACTCTTGCCAATGTATCACAGATAACAACAACCGCCGAGCCTGTAAAAATGGTTGCGGGAATCAGATACCTGTAATCCGAACCTATGAAAAGTCTTGTAATGTGAGGTACTATGAGACCGACAAAACCTAATAATCCCACCACGCTGACTGCAGCTCCCGCCAGCAGGGATGATATTATAATGAAGAAAAACCTTGTTGCTTCTACGTTTAGCCCGAGTCCTGTTGCCACCTCATCTCCAAGCATGAGTATATTTAATTTATTTGCAATGAATAAAAGAAGAATTATTCCTATAACCGCATAACGAAATATCATATCAACATGCTTCCAATTAGTAGATGAGAGACCTCCTACCATAAATCCTATAACTCCTGAAACCTTGTCCGGATAAAAAGTCATTATTGCATTATTACCTGCCCCCAGCAGGGATGAAACCGCTACTCCCGCCAAAATAAGACGTGTTGTTGCGGCTCCTTCTTTCCATGCTAAAAAATATATAAATAAAGTTGCAAAAAGCGCTCCTGCAAAAGCACCTAAGGGAGCTAAATAATAGTAATCAGGAAAAATTATCAGTACAGCTAAAGTCATAAGCCCTGCCCCGGAGGAAACCCCGATTATATTAGGGCTTGCCAATGGATTTCCCATTACACCCTGAAGTATACAGCCCGATAATGCAAGACAGGTCCCCGCCAATGATGCGGTTATTGTACGGGGCAGTCTTACATTCCATATTATCTGATAGTTAACTGTTTTCTCGTCAAGCAGTACGGTGTTTATTATTTCCATCGGAGATATTTTCACTGCTCCATTACCTATACTTATGAAAAAGCCCGCCACCGATAAACATATACAAGCTATTAAAATTGCACTTTTCTTAATTTTGTACCTCTTTTTGTTTCCGTCTGCCATACTGTATTTAACCAGCCTTTACTTAACATTTGGAGATTCTTCATATAACGAAGAATCTCTTTCTACAATTATTGCTGCTCTGTGAACACTTCCGGATAAATTATTTTTGCTAAACCTTCATATGCTTCAGGATATCTGTCGTTAGGCTTGTACAAATATAAATCCTTGGAAAGAACAATGTATCTGTCCTCTTTAACTGCTGTGAGAGATGCCCAAGCGGGATTATCCAAAGCATCGGATTTCAACCTTTCGGTAATTTTCTCCAAGTCGCTCCCCATTGTTTGCACAAAAATGAAGTCCGGGTCTTCCTGTAATATTTTTTCCAGGCTGAATGTCTTTGTGTCTGCTCCCGCTTCAACAGAATCAGATATATTGGCTACATTTAAATCCTTCAGCATTTCCCCAACCATGGAACCTGAGTCTCTGACCGTAGTGTTTTTAGCCGTAGCAAATATTATTACTGCTTTATAATTTTTGTCTGCAGGTGCTTTGGCAACTATTTCGTCAACTTTCTTTTGTATATCATTTACATGGTTTTCATACAAGTCTTCTCTGCCGGTAATGGCCGTAAACAATCTTACGGTTTTATAATAGTCCTCAAGCAGGTCATTATCTAAATTAATTACCTGTATATTATTTTGTTTAAGTGTAGGTGCCATTTCTCTTTGGGCAGTATAGCTGCCGGAAATAATAACCAAGTCCGGTTCCAACGACAATATTTTTTCAAGACTTGGTGCACCCATTGAACCGACAACCTCTGCCGACGTTGCATTTTCAATTATTTTATCTTCGGATTCTTCAACCCTTCCTACAACCTGTCCGCCTGCTTGATCCCATATTTCCAATAGGGAATTCTGCAAAACAATTACTCTTTGAGGATTCTTTGCAATTGATATTTCCTCACCTGATGAATCCGTAAAAACAACATCTTCTTCATTAATTACTATTCCGTAATCTGATGATTCGTCCTTCTTGTTATCCTCCTGTTTTACAGCTTCTTCCGGTGTATTTTCTCCTGCCGGCGGCTCGTTTTTGCTACTGTCCTTGCTGCATCCTGTAAAAATCACCGCTGCCGTTACAACTGTTAACACAATTTTCAAAAATATTGATTTTTTCATTCTTTCCTCCAATTATTTAATATTTTGTTTCATAACCTCTTTTAGTTATGATTCTGTTATTTTTAACATAGGTTGAGCTGTTGCCCACTATTACTATGCTCAGCATATCAACTGATTCATAATCAATCGTATCCATCGTGCAAATGCGCACTTCCTGATTTTCCCTGCATGCATTTTTGACAATGCCCACAGGTGTTGAACCGGCTTTATATTTTTTCATTATTCCAAAAGCATCTTTCAAATAATCCGGGCGCCCCTTGCTTCGGGGGTTGTAAATACATATTACAAAGTCACCCTTTGATGCCAATTCAATTCTTTTATATATCAGACTCAGGGGCGTTAATAAGTCACTTAAACTTATGTGACAAAAATCATGCATGAGAGGTGCTCCCAATACGGAAGCGGCAGCTGTTGACGCTGTAACCCCGCTGATAATCCTAACCTCCTCATCCTCTGACAATTCCAAAACCAGACCTGCCATGCCATATACCCCTGCATCTCCCGAGCTAATAACCGACACTGTTTTACCTGTCTTTGAAATTTCAACTGCCTTTTTTACCCTGTCTGTTTCCTGCTTCATACCGTTTGAAACCACTTTTTTGTCTTTAACCAAATCCTCAACTAAGTCAATATATGTTTTATATCCAACAATGACATCTGATTGTTCTATTGCTTTCATAGCTTCATATGTCATTGTTTCCCGGCCTCCGGGACCTATGCCTACTGCGTATATCATGATAACTCCCATTTTTTATTAATTAATATAGTGGTAAAAATACCACCTTGTATAATTGATTCCCTATTATTCGATGTTGTACAATAAAGCATTGCATATCGCTGCGGCAATATTGCTGCCTCCCTTCCTACCCTTTGCAACAATGTATTCCACATTATCAAGACTCATTATCAGTTCCTTTGCCTCAACTACATTTACAAAGCCTACGGGGACTCCTATTATAACCTCAGGCTTACATATTCCTTCCTTTATAAGCTGATAAAGCTTTATTAAAGCTGTGGGCGCATTTCCGATGGCAAAAATTACAGGTCCCTTTATCCCGGAAGCTTTCTCCATGGAAACAGCGGCTCTTGTTTCTCCCTGCTCCAATGCTCTCTTAGCTACATCTTCATCAGCCATGAAGCAGTGTATGATGACTCCGTATTTTGCGGCTGCCTTTTTGTTTATGCCGGAATAAGCCATGTTTGTGTCAGTAATTATTGCAGCCCCGTTTTTCAAGGCTTCCTTTGCGTTTTTTACGGCATTTTTTGAAAAGCACATATTATTTAAATAATCAAAATCCGCCGATGTATGTATTACTCTTTTTACTATAGGCTCTATTTCCTCCTCAAGGCGTATTGCTCCCATTTCCTCCTGTATTATTTCAAAACTCCGCTTTTCAATATTGTGAGGCTCTACAAATTTAATATTTTCCATTCCTTCTCCTCCGAAAAATTCAGTCGGGACGGTTCTTACTGACCGGAAATCCGGCGGGGACGTTTCTTACCGACCATAAATTCTAAGCGCCGCCGCTGTTTAAATAACCACTTCATACTCATCTGCGGCTGCCGCCACCGTAACTGAATTAACAACCGTTTTATTGATAATTAACGTTTTTGATTGACTCCCGGCAATTGCAGCTCTTTCACATACAGTATCAACTCCTGCAACCTTCTTTACAAAATCCGAATTTGAAAACTGTCCCTGTATCTTATTAAGCTCTTCCTTTGAATATGTATGAAAAGGAACCTTAAATACCTCCGCCGTTCTTTTTATTCCTTCCTCTTCCTTTTTCAAATCAATTGAATTTATGGATTTAACGGCAAAGTGTGAAATGTTGTGCTTGCCTAAAACTTCCCTTACCGCATTATAAACATCATTAAAATCTGTTTCCTTTCTGCAGCCTACACCGACGGATACAACCTTAGGGATTAAATTCAGCGTGTTTTTAAAAGGAGATTTATTGGAATCAAGACTTATGCATATTCCCGTTTCCTTTTCATCTAAATCCATTTCCGGAGGCAGACCGCCGTTTACTTTAAAATCCGATTCAAATCCTATTTTCTTGTTTTCTAATATGTCCGCAGCAATGTCCCTTGCCCTTTTTAAGCTCATAATGTGTAGGTTGCTGTTATGAGCCCACTCATCAACGGCAAATTTACCGTTTATATCGGTAGCCGTCGTGATAACCGGATTACCTCCCACAATATCCGCAATTTTTAATGTCAGCTTATTAGCTCCGCCTATATGTCCGCTTAAAAGGGAAATAACATTAATGCCTCTTTCATCCATACATATTACGGCAGGGTCGGTTTTTTTGCTCCTTACAAATGGAGCCACGGCTCTTACGGCTATGCCTGCCGAGCCCACAAAGATAATGCTGTCCGCATTTTTAAATGATTTTTCTAAAGCCTTGTATAAATTTTCTTCACGCGGCTTAATTAGCCTTGCGCAGCTTAAATATTTTTCCGGTATGTATGCATCAACTTCATGCTCATTTAAATTTTCGATTAATTTATCGCATAATTTTGCGCCGTTACCTGTAAATGCGTATATGTCAATTTTCATTTCTCACCTTTTATATAAAGACATCATTTTACTTAAATTTACTGCACATGATTTATAATAACGCACCGCTTCCTTTTCCGCTGATTACATAAATAGGATTCTGACCCATCATAAGATCATAATCGCCTGTTTTTTTTGACTTAGCCACGGATACACTAACTATTTCCACATCATCAAGCCTATATTTTTCCATGCATCTTACCGCTTCATTTAAGCTTTGCAGAGTTATTGTGTTAATAACAATATTAACGTGAGGATTCTTTGTTAATACAGCATTTATTATTTCATCCATATTTTTGCTGCTTCCTCCTATGAAACAAGCATCGGGATTTGGAAGTCCTGCTATTGCTTCGGGAGCCGTGCCTTTTATAACTTCAATATTATAGGTTTTAAACTTTTCTATATTCTTTTCTATTAAAGCAGCTGCCTCCGTATCTTTTTCCACCGCATACAATGTTCCGTCATAAAGCTTTAGTGCCGCTTCAATTGATACGGAGCCTGTTCCCGCGCCGATGTCGTATACCGTATAATTTCCTTTTAAATTTAGTTTTCCAATACTTACAGTCCTTACTTCTCTCTTGGTCATGGGTACTTTGCCTGTTACAAACTCTTCATCCTTTATTGAGCCATATCCTTCATCCGCGGATATAAAATCATCATTATGTACAATCATTGCAGTCAGACTGTCAAACTTCATTTTAGCGATAATTGCCGCTTCATCTTCCACTATCCTTTCATTTTCATAGGACAGATTTTCTCCGACACTTACCCGCAAATGCCCCAATCCTTTGCCTGTGAGGATTTCACATATATTTTCAGGTCTGAAGTCCTTAGATGTAAGGATAAATGTCTTTTTATTGAAAATAACATTGGATATAATGTTTAAGCTTCTGCCGTGAGCACTGACATATTTAATATCATCCCATGAAATATTCAATCTTGATGCAAAATATTGGAGGGAACCGACTGCCGGGATATTTTCAATCTGCACATTATTTTTCAACAGTCCGGTAACTTTCTTGGATAAACTGTAAAAACCGGAATCTCCCGAAACTAATATTCCATAAGCTTTATAATTGCTGTTATTTATATAGTCCCTGATACTTTCGGCATCAGTGCATTCGTAAACTTGTTTGTTTAAATCTTGAAAATCCTTGAGCATCCTTTTGGCACCTATTAAGCAGTCACAAGCTTTTATTGTATCCCATGCCTTTTTATGCATATAATCTAAATTTCCTATACCTAAACCAATAACATAAACTTTTTTCATACAATCCCTCTTATTATTTCCTTAAATTCTTCCGATGAGATTCCTTCTTCCTCTGATTTTCTTAATACTAAGCATTTTACATTTGTTTTTACGCATGCTCCCGCTTTTTCTTCAAAACCTCCGGACGAAGCACTTTCCTTTGTTACAAGTACCTGCGCACCGATGGAATTTATCATTGCAATATTTAATTCCCGGCTGAAAGGTCCCTGCATGCAAATTATATTTTTGTTGGAATAACCCAGCTCTATAGCTCTTTTCAAGGAGTCCTCCATAGGCAGAATTCTTACATAAATTCTTTTTTCATAATCTTTTATCTTGGTGAATTTATCTAAATCCTTGCTGCCTGTAGTCAGCAATATATTTCCCTCAGTATTATCCAAATAATTTATGATATCTTCCATGCTGTCAAAATAAGTGCAATATTCGTTTTTTTCTGTTTTTCTTACAATTCTGTAATATTTTATATTGCAGAATTCCGCAGCTTCCTTAGCATTTTGTGAAACAATTTTTGCAAATGGATGGGTTGCATCAACAATGCAGTCAAAGTTGTTTTTTTGGAACAAATCAATCATTTGTTCCTTGTTCAGTCTTTTTTGATGAATATTTACATTTTTTAGCTCTCTGACAAACTGTTCGCCATATTCAGTGGCTATATATAAATCGGATTTTATACCGGCAGTGCCTAAAAATTCAGCTAATATCCGCCCTTCCGATGTTCCCCCGAAAATACACATATGCATTATTCAATACCTTCCCTGAATTCATGTGTAAATTTCGGGCTGTACAATTTGCTTCTTTCATAATCATTCCCAAGAAAATTCCCTACTAAAATTAATGCTGTCTTTGTTATATTGTTATCCTTCATTGTTTGCGGCAGGCTTTCAACGGTGCATCCGAATATTTTTTCATCATGCCATGTAGCTTTGTAAACCACCGCGACGGGCGTATCCTTTTCATATCCTCCGGCAATCAGCTCTTTTGACAATTCTTCCGCTAATCCGGAGCTTAAAAATAAAATCATGGTGGACTTGTGTGCCGCAAATGAGCGTATGCTTTCTCTTTCGGGAACCGGAGTTCTTCCCTCCATTCTGGTTATAATGACTGATTGACTCACGTTGGGCAATGTATATTCCGCGTTTAATGATGCTGCGGCTCCGCAAAAGGAACTTACTCCGGGCACTACATCAAAATTTATATCCAATAACTTCAAAATATCAATTTGCTCTCTGATTGCGCCGTATATACTTGGATCTCCCGTATGTAACCTGACTGTGTTCTTGTTTTCTTTTTCAGCCTTTTTCACAACATCAATAACTTCCTCCAAAGTCATATGAGCACTGTTGTAAATTTCTGCCCCTGCTTTTGCATAGCTCAGCAATTCTTTATTAACCAAGGAACCGGCATAAATTATTACATCGGCTTCGGATAAATATTTAAGCCCCCTCAACGTTATCAGATCTGTTGCTCCCGGTCCTGCTCCTACAAAATGTACCATTTTAGTCTCCTTTTATTCTT
>DAIMMU010000074.1:0-12083 GCA_036720515.1 Sedimentibacter sp. | reverse complement strand
AAAGGTTGTTAAATATGAATAAAGTAACTGCATTGATTATTCTTGACGGATGGGGTATAGGAACGGACTATGAGGGAAATGCCATAAAAAGAGCAAAAACTCCCAACTTTGACGTATTGATGAGAAGATACCCGAATACAACTTTATCTACCAGCGGATATGACGTAGGTTTACCAAAAGGACAAATGGGGAACTCTGAGGTAGGACATTTAAACATAGGGGCAGGCCGAATTGTGTATCAGGATTTAACCAGGATAACTATGTCAATTGAAAACGGAGAGTTTGAAAATAATGAAGCTTTTCAAAATGCTATAAATTATGCCAAAGAAAACAAATCAACTTTGCATTTAATCGGGCTTTTGTCCGATGGAGGCGTACATAGCCACAATACCCATTTATACAGTTTGATTGAACTTGCAAAAAAGAATGGATTAAGTGATGTTCAAATACATTGTATTACCGACGGCCGTGATGTTAGTCCTACCAGCAGTCCAAATTACATAAAAGATTTAATAAAAAAGATTAAAAAAATCGGAACAGGACATATTGCCTCTATTATGGGGAGATATTACGCTATGGACAGAAACAGGCAGTGGGACAGAGTTGAGTTGGCGTACAATGCTTTAACTCAAGGTATGGGTGATAAATTCAAAGATCCTGTTGATGCAATAAAAACCTCTTACTTAAACGGAGTAACTGATGAGTTTATTAAACCTCTTTTAATAGAAAAAGAAAATGGTGAGCTTGGGACAGTTAAGGACAATGACGCAATTATTTTCTTTAACTTCAGACCCGACAGGGCAAGGGAGATAACAAGGGCATTTGTTGATGATGATTTTACATATTTTAAAAGAAAAAAATTAAATGTTAAATATGTATGTATGACATTGTATGATAAAACTATTAATAATGTAGAAATCGCATATAAGCCTAATTTTGTGCAAAAAACCCTTGGCGAGTATCTCAGCAGTTTGGATATTAAACAATTAAGAGCGGCGGAAACCGAAAAATATGCTCATGTTACATATTTCTTAAACGGTGAAATTGAGGAGCCTTTTAAAAATGAGGTTAGAATTTTAATACCGTCACCGGACGTCCCTACTTATGACCTGAAACCGGAAATGAGCGCTTTCGAGCTTAAAAATATGATTATAGAGCAATTGGAAAAGGACATTTATCAGGTTATGATAATTAATTTTGCAAATCCTGACATGGTTGGACATACAGGAGATATTGAAGCGGCTATAAAGGCTGTGGAAGCTGTTGATAAATGCTTGGGGGAAATTGTTAACTATATAATCAGAATTGAAGGGACGGCAATAATTACTGCAGATCACGGAAATTGCGAAGAAATGTTGGATAGAGATACCCTTGACACTATAACATCTCATTCCACAAACATAGTGCCTTTTATAGTTGTAGATAACAAAAAATTCAAATTAAGAGAAGGAATTTTAGCTGATGTTGCACCCACGATGCTTGAGCTTATGGGTCTTGCAAAGCCTGCAGAGATGACAGGAAACAGCTTAATAATTCATAATAAATAAAGGAGTGAAATCATGACTATAATATCAGATATATATGCAAGAGAAATATTGGATTCAAGAGCAAATCCTACAATCGAGGTTGAAGTATGGACGGAAAGCGGCGGTTACGGAAGAGCGGGAGTACCATCCGGAGCTTCGACGGGAGCATTTGAAGCAGTAGAGCTTAGAGACGGTGACAAAAAAAGATATTTAGGAAAAGGAGTATTAACTGCCGTTGATAATGTTAATAATATTATTGCACCTGAATTAATAGGCAGAGATGCATTAAATCAGACAGAAATCGATAAGCTGTTAATTGAGCTTGACGGTACCCCAAATAAGGGGAAATTAGGTGCAAATGCAATCTTAGGAGTTTCTATAGCCTGTGCCAAGGCTGCAGCAAACGCATTGGGATTGCCATTATATCAATATATAGGCGGTGTTAACGGCAAGGTTCTTCCTGTTCCCATGATGAATATTTTAAACGGGGGACAGCATGCCGATAACAATGTGGATATTCAGGAATTTATGATAATGCCTGTAGGAGCTGAAAGTTTCAGGGAGGCTCTGAGAATGGGCGCCGAAATATTCCATAATTTAAAAAGTGTTTTAAAGGCAAAAGGGTTAAATACAGCCGTCGGAGATGAGGGAGGTTTTGCACCGAACTTATCCTCCAACGAAGAAGCATTGGTTACAATAGTTGAGGCAATAAAAAAAGCAGGCTTCGTTCCCGGAAAGGATGTAATGCTGGCTCTTGATGTGGCAGCTACAGATTTATTCGATCCTGAAACAAAGATATATACTCTTGAAGGAGAAGGAAGAAAGTTTACTCAAGCAGAAATTGTTGACTATTATGCGGATTTAGTAAGCAAGTATCCTATTATATCCATTGAAGACGGTATGAATGAAGAGGACTGGGAAGGCTGGAAAATACTTACCGAGAAGCTTGGGGATAAAATCCAACTTATCGGAGATGATTTGTTTGTAACAAATACAGTCAGATTGAAAAAAGGAATTGACTTAAAGATTTCGAATTCTGTATTAATAAAATTAAATCAAATCGGTACAATAACTGAAACATTGGATACAATAGAAATGGCAAAGAGAGCAGGCTATACTGCGGTTGTATCACATCGCTCGGGAGAAACCGACGATTCAACCATAGCGGATTTGGTAATTGCCGTTAATGCAGGACAAATAAAGACAGGAGCTCCATCGAGAATGGACCGTGTTGCCAAATATAATCAGCTTTTAAGATTGGAAGATATATTGGGCGACACTGCTCAATATAACGGAATGGCAGTTTTCTACAATTTAAAACAATAGGAGAGAGTTGGAAACGAAGTTGCGAATGACCTACCAACCATTTCTCAGAAGACATTATTAGGGGACATTCCTTTTGCCGCAAAGGCTTATCCAGAACTGAAGGTGTGTCCCCATACCTCTAATAAATGGGGTTAGGGCATCTTTGTTTTGCTATTGTTAAAAAATATATTGATTTCATTTATTTTTGATGTTATAATTCTACTGTTATGCATACAAAGGAACAGGAGGTGTTATAGTGGAAGTAGTAGTAAGAATTCTTTTGATAATAGCAAGTTTAATATTAATAGCAAGTATTTTGCTTCAGTCAGGAAAATCAGCGGGAATGTCCGGTGAAATTACAGGAGGAGCTGAGTCTATCTGGGGCAAGAATAAAGGAAGAAGTTACGAAGGCAAATTAGAAAAAGCTACGGCAGCGGCAGCAATTATATTTGTGGTTGCTTCATTAATTTTAGTAGCGCTTCAGTAATACTTTGTAATTTTTGGGGAATAATGTAAATTAATTATTCTAATATTATGTTAGAATATATTTTGGTGTTTATTAGCAGTTTGCAAACTGTTAAAATGCAAATTATAAATTACTATGGAGGAAAAGATACAAATGAATACTTTAATAATCGCTCCCATAGTGGGAGTTTTGGCATTATTATTTGCTTTGTACAAAGCATCGGTTGTAAACAAGGCAGAGCCGGGGACAGAAAGAATGCGAGAGATTTCATCGTTTATCCACGAAGGTGCAATGGCTTTTCTTGCAAGAGAATACAAGTCAGTTAGTATTTTTGCAATTATTATGTTCTTTATTTTAGGAATAGCAATTAACTGGCCTACTGCAATAGCTTTTGCGGCAGGAGCAGCTTGTTCGGTTCTTGCAGGATATTTTGGAATGACTGTTGCGACAAAGGCTAATGTAAGAACAACAAATGCAGCTATGACGTCGGGAATGAACAAGGCTCTTGATATTGCATTCTCAGGCGGTTCAGTAATGGGAATGACAGTTGTAGGCCTTGGACTTTTGGGCACAGGCTTATTCTGGGTGATTTTTCGAGATGCGAATGTTGTGACAGGTTTTAGCTTGGGAGCATCATCAGTAGCATTATTTGCACGTGTAGGCGGAGGAATTTATACAAAAGCAGCTGACGTCGGAGCGGATTTGGTTGGTAAGGTTGAATCCGGAATTCCGGAAGATGACCCAAGAAACCCTGCAGTTATAGCAGACAACGTTGGAGACAATGTTGGAGACGTTGCGGGAATGGGAGCAGACTTATTCGAATCTTATGTCGGAGCAATAGTCTCATCAATAACATTAGGTGTTGTGGCATATACGGACGGCGGAAATGGTGTATTATTCGGATTGTTAATATCTGCAGTTGGTATCATAGCTTCTATAATCGGAACATTGTTTGTTAGGGGAAAAGAGGGCTCAAATCCGCAGAAAGCATTAAACGCAGGTACATATATGAGCTCATTGGTTGTAATTGTTGCATCATTTTTCTTAAGCAAAACAATTTTAGGCAGCTACCAACCATTTGGAGCAATTGTATTTGGATCGGCTGTAGGCTTAATAATAGCAAGAATTACTGAAATATATACTTCAGATGAATATAAATATGTAAAGGAAATTGCCGACCAATCTGAAACAGGGGCTGCAACAACAATTATCAGCGGTTTGTCGGTTGGTATGAGATCAACAGCATATCCGGTGATTGTTTTGGCTGTAGGTATTATTGGTGCATATTTAATTGCAGGTTATACGGCATCCGGAGTAGATGCAATAAAAGGATTATATGGTATTGCACTTGCAGCGGTAGGTATGCTGTCAACTACAGGAATGACTGTTGCTGTAGACGCATACGGACCTATTTCAGACAATGCCGGCGGTATTGCCGAAATGTGTGAACTTCCTCATGAAGTCAGAGAAATAACAGATAGATTGGACTCAGTGGGAAATACTACTGCAGCAATAGGTAAAGGATTTGCAATTGGTTCAGCAGCATTAACGGCTCTTGCATTGTTTGCATCTTACACACAAGCAGTTGGGATCACATCAATAAGCTTAACAGAACCAACAGTAATTGCAGGATTATTCATAGGCGGCATGCTTCCATTCCTGTTTACGGCAATTACTATGAGTGCTGTCGGCAAAGCTGCATTCTCAATGATTGAAGAAGTTAGAAGACAGTTCAGAGAAATGCCGGGAATAATGGAAGGAAAAGATAACCCAGATTACAGAAGATGCGTTGATATTTCAACGGCAGCCGCATTAAAAGAAATGATTGTGCCGGGACTTTTAGCAGTGTTAGTGCCTTTATTGGTAGGATTCTTATTAGGAACCGAAGCTCTTGGCGGATTACAGGCAGGTGCTTTAGTAACAGGTGTTCTCATGGCTATATTCATGTCAAATGCCGGCGGTGCATGGGATAATGCAAAGAAATACATCGAAGGCGGCAAACATGGCGGGAAAGGAAGTCCTGCTCACGTAGCGGCAGTAGTTGGAGATACAGTAGGGGATCCGTTTAAGGATACTTCCGGGCCTTCAATCAACATATTAATAAAACTTATGACAGTTGTTTCCTTGGTGTTCGGACCTTTATTAGCTGAATACGGCGGAATATTGCTTAAGTTATTATAGAATTTAATTCACAAGACTTCTCGCAGAGAGGTCTTTTTTCTTGCGGTTGTACAGCTTAGATGATATAATCATTTCTATAAATTGACATATAATAATAATAAAAGGGGTTTCAGTATGAATATTGATATTGACGGTTTGAATATCAACTACATAAATGAAGGAAACGGTAGGGACGTATTGCTGCTGCACGGTTGGGGGGGCAGTATACAAACCATGATTCCTATTTTGAACATATTAAAGGATAGGTTTAGGGTAACAGTACCGGATTTGCCGGGCTTCGGTGAAAGTGACACTCCGAAAAAACCATGGAATTCTTATGATTATGCTGAATGCATATATAAACTAACTGAAAAACTTAATTTAAAAAAATTAATAATATTCGGTCATTCCCATGGCGGAAGAATTTCAATCATATTGTCAGGCAAGTATAATTTAGCCCATAAATTAATACTTATAGACAGTGCGGGAATAATTTCCAAAAGAACCGCTAAGTATTACATAAAAGTATATTGGTTCAAACTGCTTAAAAAAGTTTATCTATTACTGCCTTCAAAAAACAAAAAAGAAAAATTAGATAAATTTTATAAGAAATACGGCTCTCGGGATTACAGGGATTCCGACGGCATTATGAGGCAAACAATGGTTAAGGTAATAAATGATAATCTGATAAGCCTGTTAAAGCTTATTAAAGCCCCCGCGTTACTGATTTGGGGTGAAAACGATGAAGATACACCTGTTTATATGGGGAAGATAATGGAAGAAAATATTCCGGACAGCGGTCTCGTAATATTAAAAGGAGCAGGGCACTATTCCTATATTGATAATTATGAACAGTTCAAAGCAATAATAAATGTGTTTTTAAAAGAAGATTTAGGAGAGTGAGATAATGTTTGTAATGTTTCTTTACATAATATTTTGGTTTATCTTATGCGGTCTTAAAATAAAACAAAGCCTTCACATAATTCAATTGGAAGGCTACGACAGCGAAAAGTATATTTCTTGGGTTGAGAGTCACAAGGATAGAATACATACAAAAAATGATATTAGTTATGTAATTGCCGTAACTGCCTTTTCTGTTTTTATAATATTAACCTCTTTGGGTGAAAGAATATGGTTATATTCATTCGCCTATGCAATTGTGTCATTGATCTTTTTGATTATTAACCTTATGACAAAGGAAGAAGCTAAAAAGCCATTGGTTTTTACACCAAGAGCGAAAAGACTGTATGGTATTTCCTTAGCTATGACTTTGTTTGATCTGTTAGTTACCTTACTGGTTGTTCAAATTATTTCAAAGGATTTGTATTCTTATCTTCCAGTGTGGGCGGGAATCTTGACAATTATATATTACTTTTCGTCATTTTATATGTACGGAGCAAATTTCATAGCAAAACCGATTGAAAACAACATAAATAATAAATACTATGAGGCTGCTTCCGAAAAAATAAGGAATATGGATGTTTACTCGGTAGGAATAACAGGCAGCTACGGAAAAACCAGCACCAAGTTTATTACCGCCGCAATTTTAAGCGAAAAATACAAGGTGTTGAATACACCTGAAAGCTATAACACACCAATGGGAATAAGCAAGGTAATCAATAACCAGCTGACTTCAGACTATGATGTTTTTATAGCGGAGCTTGGAGCAACTAAATCAAAGGATATAGATGAAGTAGCAAAGCTTTCAAATCCGAAAATCGGTGTTATAACATCCATTGGACCGTGTCATTTGGAAACATTTAAATCTATTGACAATATTATGAGAACAAAATATGAACTTATTGAAAATTTGCCTGACGACGGAACAGCAATATTTAATTATGACAATGAATATGTAAGAAAATTGGCTGACAAAACATTTAAAGCAAAGCTTTTATACGGTATTGACAATATTGAAGAAACAGATATATTTGCAACAAATATACATGTTGACAGCAATGGCTCTTCTTTTTCATTATGCATAAACAGCTTAGGAACTATCGACTGCAATACCAAGCTGTTAGGTGAACATAATATACTAAATATTTTAGCGGGTGCGGCTGTCGCATCGGTTTTGGGTCTGTCCCTGAAGGAAATAAAAGGTGGAATCTCAAAGCTAAAAGCTGTGGAACATAGGCTTCAGCTCATAGACCGGGGAACCGGCGTATTGGTTATAGATGACGCATTTAATTCTAACCCCGACGGAGCAAGAGCCGCACTAAATGTACTTAGTTCATTTGCTGACAGAAGAAAAATAATAGTAACGCCCGGAATGGTTGAGTTAGGTGATTTGGAAGAAACAGAAAACTATAAATTCGGAGAAAATATTGCAACCGTGTGCGATGCTGCAATATTGGTGGGGAAAAAACGAACTCTTCCCATTTATGAGGGAATTAAAAAGCATAACTTTAATGAAGATAATTTGTATGTGGTTAATTCATTAAATGAAGCTACAGAAATATTGAAAACATTGACAAAGGCTAATGACGTGGTTCTTTTTGAAAATGATTTGCCTGACACATACGACGAAAAATAAATTTATGGAGGTAGTCATGAAAAAAATAGGTATTATTATCGGCGGAAAAACAGTTGAACATGAGGTTTCAATAATTACAGGCATGCAGGTATTTGAAAACATTGATAAAAATATTTATGAACCAAGGATAATTTATATTCAAAAGGATGGTAAATGGCTTATTGGCGACAGTCTTCACGACATAAACAATTTTAAAACTAAAAAATTTGAAGATGCATATGAGGTTCTGCCGGGATTTAAGAATGATAAATTAATTCTTTATCCTCATCCTGAACTAAAATCAGGTTTTTTCGGGAAAAAATACGTTACATATGAAATTGACATTGTATTTCCAGCTGTTCACGGTACAAATGTAGAAGACGGTGCTTTGCAGGGACTTTTCCAAATGAATATGGTTCCTTATGCATTTGGTTCGGTGTTAAGTTCTGCTGTGGGAATGGATAAAATAATAATGAAGAAGGTATTCCAAAACAGCAATCTTCCCGTTGTAGATTATATGTGGTTTTACAGAAGCGGTTTTGAAGAAAAAAAACAAGAAATTATAAAAGAAGCTGAAAATATCGGATATCCCCTGATTGTAAAGCCTGCAAATTTAGGCTCAAGCGTCGGTATCAGCAAAGCCAATAATTTGGATGAATTGTTGTTTGCCATTGAAGTTGCAATGTCTTATGACAGGAAGGTAATATTGGAGAAATGTGTTGAAGATGTCAGAGAAATAAACTGTGCCGTAATAGGTTACGAAAATGATTTGGAAGCTTCCCTTTGCGAGGAGCCCGTCGGGTGGAAGGAATTTTTAACTTATGAAGATAAATATGTAAACAAAAAGAAGGATGCGGCGCAGTCAAAACGGCGCATACCTGCAGATATAGAAGAATCAATCGAAAATCAAATTAAAAATTATGCAAAAGAAGCCTTTAAGGCAGTGGATTGCTGCGGAAATGCAAGAATAGATTTTCTGTTTGATGGCAACAATATATTTGTAAACGAAATTAATACGATTCCCGGCTCCATAGCTTTCTATTTATGGGAAGGAAAGGGAACTTCATTTAAGCAATTAATAACAAGAATAATCGAGCTTGCGGAAAAACAGCATGACCAAAGAAAAGTAAACATTGTTTCTTATGACATTGATTTGCTTAATAAAATGGGAGCATCAGGAAAACATAAATAAGCTCACCTTAGGAGAATATACATGAACTTTAAAGAAAAAATATTGGCATTTATGAAGGAAGAAGCATATAAACCATTAACATTTCAAGAACTTCTTCAAGTCTTTGAAATTGAAGGTAAAATGAAAAAGGCGCTTTTAGTCGCTTTAAATGAACTTGAGGATGAGGGCAAAATTATCTTTACCAGAACCGAAAGGTATGGAATACCGGAAAAGATGAACCTGATTATAGGTACATTGGAAGGGCATCAAAAGGGATATGCGTTCTTGCGCCCTGATGACAAAAATATGAAAGATATTTTTATTTCACCTGTAGATATGAATGGTGCAATGCACGGAGACCGTGTAATCGTAAGACCTATGAAGGTGTTAGAGGATGTAAAAAGCCCCGAAGGGAAGGTTATAAGAATTATCGAAAGAGCTAATCAGTTTGTTATCGGAACATTTCAAAAAAGCAGGCACTTTGGCTTTGTAGTTCCGGATGACAAGAGAATTGCTTTTGACATATTCGTGCCTAAAGAAGAGTTTAATAATGCTCAGGCAAACAATAAGGTTTCCGTTAAAATAACCGAATGGCCTGACCAAAGGAAGAATCCCGAGGGCACAATCGCTGAAGTAATAGGAGATATTGAGGATACAAAGACACATATTGAAGCTGTGCTTTTAGCCAAGAAGGTTAGACAGGTATTTCCCGAGGATGTAATAAAAGAAGCGAAAAGAGTTGCAGAAGAAGGAATTCATGAATTAGAACTAAAACGCAGAAAAGATTTGAGAGCCGTCCCAATAATAACAATTGACGGAAGTGATGCCAAGGATTTGGACGATGCAGTTTATGCAGAAAAAATAAATGATGATGAATATAAGTTGGGTGTTCATATTGCCGATGTAACTCATTATGTGAAGGAAGACAGAAAATTAGATAAAGAAGCATTGAAAAGGGCAACGAGCATATATATTTCAGACCGTGTTATTCCAATGCTTCCGAAGGAACTTTCAAACGGTGTCTGCAGTTTGAATCCGGGGGAGGATAAGCTGACTCTTTCCGTTGAAATGATAATAAACAAAGAAGGCAAGGTAATTGATTATACAATATTTGAAAGTATCCTTAACAACAAGTACAGAATGACCTATGATGATGTAACGGAGATACTTGAAAATAATGACGAAGAGCTTACTAAAAAGTATGGGGAAATTGTTCCTATGCTTAAAATTATGGAAGAATTAAGTATAATATTAAGAAGAAAAAGGGACTTAAGGGGAGCCATTGATTTTGAATTTCCAGAAACAAAAATAATAACCGATGAAACAGGCAGGGCAATTGATGTAACAAAGTATGAAAGAAAAACTTCAAATAAGATAATAGAAGAATTTATGCTGATTTGCAATGAAACTGTTGCAGAGCACTACTACTGGCTTAATATGCCTTTTGTATACAGAATACATGAGGATCCTGATGAAGAGAAAATGTATGAATTCAGTAAGTTTATTCATAACTTAGGTTATACGTTGAAGGGAAATGAAGTTCATCCAAAAGAACTGCAGCAGCTTTTACATAAAATTAAAAATACCAAAGAAGAATCCTTAATAAACAATATGATGCTGAGATCCTTAAAAAAAGCAATTTATTCGCCCGACGCATCGTCTCACTTTGGTCTTGCAGCCCAGTATTACTGCCATTTTACATCACCCATAAGAAGATATCCTGATTTACAGATTCATCGAATTATTAAGGGTCAATTAACCGGAAAGTATTCAGAAGCAGAGCTTAATAAATTATTTGAACGCACTGCCATGGTTGCCGAGCAATCCTCTAAAATGGAAAGGATTGCTGATGAGGTTGAAAGAGATACGGATAAAATTAAAATTGCTGAATTTATGTCCGATAAAATCGGCGAAGAGTATGAAGGTGTTATTTCAGGGGTTACCAGTTTCGGTATTTTTGTTGAGCTTGAAAATACTGTTGAAGGGCTTGTTCACATTTCCAATATGGTTGATGATTATTATATTTACGACAATGAGAGAAAAGAATTGTTCGGACAGGGCAGCAATAAAATATTTAAAATCGGTGATTCGGTTAAAATTAGAGTTGCTAATGTAAGCATTGCAAAGGCTGAAATTGATTTTGTTTTAATATAAATAAATCTGCCGATTTAAGCTAAAACAATAATACTAATGCAACATTAAGGTTTGTTTAAGATTTATACTCTATTATTATTTCAGAGGTAATCATTAAACAACCCCTTTATTTCGGGGGCGTAAATGGTTTCGACGGGGGTATGGAAGTAAGATAAGCGAGTCGTTGTCGCCAAACAACGCAAAAAGTGGCAACTAAAATAAACGCAAACGAAAATAATTTAGCATACGCTGCTTAATTGCAGCTGCTTGTTCCGCTTAACCGGCCTGTAGGTTAGGTTGGGGCATCATTTAAATCAGGGAACTGCCTGAGGGGTTCTTCGACCTTTGGCTGAATAATCGAAGATAGCCGATGCTTTAGCCCGACGATAGGCGATAGCTGAAGCAAAATTTAAAGTATCGTCTGCACTCGGAGAAAGTCTTGTGGAAATATTTTCGGACGTGGGTTCGACTCCCACCGCCTCCATAACAAATAATGAAAAATAAAATCTCCTGGAAAGGGAGTTTCACTTAGGGATTTACAAAAACAAGTAAATTTTTGACCGACTCTCTTCAAGCGGGGTAATAAAGACCAGTTATCATCAAGCATAAAAGCTTGTGGTAGCTGGTCTTTTACTTTTATAGTCTTATCAAGTAGTTGCTGACACCTACAATATTACGATGGAAGCAGAAGCATAACGATGAAATAAATAAGGTACTCTATAAAATTTGGTCATAAGATGCTTTGATTTTCGCAGTGATACATATTACTCATTTTGCATATTGGTCTGTATACTAAGTCACCCCTGC
>DAIMMU010000277.1:0-1648 GCA_036720515.1 Sedimentibacter sp. | reverse complement strand
ATTTTGAAAGATGCAAAATATTAATCAAAATATTATATTTTAAATTCAAAGGATAAAGTATGAAGCTCAGTATAAAAATCAGTATTTTTATAATTTTGATTTTGATGTTTTCATTAAGCAGTGTGACCTTGCTTTCTTATTATCAAATGAAGGACATTTTGATTGCCCAATTAAAAGATAAGCTTATGAATATTGCAACATATGCCTCTGAGGATTATATGGTGAAAGAGGCATTTAAAAATGGTGATAAAATTCGTGAATTAAATGAACATATTGAAAAAATCAGAGTAGAAACCGATGTAGATTTTATAGTGGTTTTTAATATGGACAGTATACGGCTGACCCATCCTGTGGAAATAAATATCGGAAGGAAATTTGAAGGCGGGGATGAGGCAAAGGTTCTCAAAGACCAAGAAAAGTATATATCTCAGGCACAGGGAACTTTGGGTATATCACTAAGAGCATTTGTGCCGATTTTTTATGAAGGTGAACAAGTCGGTGCTGTTTGCGTAGGCAGCACCGTAGCAAAAATTAATAAGGAAATGTCAAAAAAAATCCAACTATTTATACCGTTTATAATAATAGGTATGGTTTTAGGTATATATTTTGCATTTGTTATTGCATTGAGCATAAAGAATGAAATATTAGGCTTAGAGCCAAGGGAAATCACCTTGCTGCTGAAAGAAAAGGAAGCCATATTGGATAATGTTAAGGAGGGGATTGTAACCTTAAATGAAAATGGAAAGCTTATACAATATAACAGAGAAGCGGCAAGAATTTTAGGACTGAACGGCAAAGATATGAACATCAAAATAAATGAATTATCTAAAATGAGTAAAATAGCACATGAATTAGAAAATTTTGATACAAGCAATGATTTTGAAGTTAAGATTAGACCGGGTATAACTATTTTGTGTAAGTATAATATTTTGACAAATGATAAGAAAAAGGTAATAGGGCATGTAATAAATTTCAGAGATTTATCTGAAGTGAAAAAGATGTCTGAAGAATTAACGGGTATACAAAAAATGGCATGGTCACTGCGAGCTCAAAATCATGAATTTATGAATAAATTGCATACAATATCCGGTTTGATACAATTAGAAGAATATGACGAAGCAATAAAATATATTTCTAAAACGGCAAATAGTGGGAATGATATAACAGGGACTATTACAGGCAAAATTAAAAACTTGAATATAGCCGCACTTCTTTTAGCAAAGTACTATAAGGCAGAAGAATTAAGAATTAAATTTGAAATTGACAAAGAATCCAACTTAAAAGAACTTCCGGATTTAATAAGCGAAGATGATTTGGGCTCTGTTATCGGAAATTTAATAGAAAATTCATTGGAAGCAGTCAGTGTTGACGGTACCGGAAAAGTATATTTAAAAATATCGGACACAGATAATGTTTTGATTATTGAAGTAAAAGATAATGGTCCGGGGATTTCGGATGGCATTGCGGCTAAAATATTTGAACGAAATTTCAGCACTAAAACAGAACATCATGGTTATGGCATGTTTATAGTAAAGAATATTATCGAAAATGCTAATGGAATAATTACCTTGTCTTCTGATAAAGGAGCCTCATGGCATATAGAAATTCCTATGAAAAGCGGTGAAAATGAATGATACAGGTTATGATT
>DAIMMU010000073.1:0-12097 GCA_036720515.1 Sedimentibacter sp. | reverse complement strand
TTACTGTATCATCCCAATAAACTGTACTTAGATTAAGACATCTATTTGTAAGATCGTTGTTGAAATTAGTAAGCGCATTTGCCGCTTTCTTTTGCTGTTTTATTATATATCCTTCTGTTGGATTAATTTCTTCCTCACTTAGCCCATATATCATTTTCCTTACTTTATTCACGCTTACATTCCCTATATTCATCAGTGATAATGATAGTGCCTGCACATTGCTTCCATACTGATTTTCTTCTTTCAATCCCACTGATATGGGCTCATGAAATTTATGACCACATTCTATGCATTCGTATACAGGAAATTTATGACGTCTCTTTATTACTACTACTTCGTAATCAAGTTCATCTTTATTTATGCTTTCATCTGTTGTTCTTATTTCTTTTCCTCCACACATAGGGCATTCATTAGACTCATGAATCTGTGTTCGTGTTATCTCTTCATCTTTAAAGGCTTTTAACTTGCTTTTTGGATGTCCTGCCTGTCCACCTATTTTCTTGTCAGTCTTTTTCCTTGAATTTGGAATTACTTTTTTCTTTGTAATAGGTGTTTTACTTGTTGGTATTCCGCTATTTGTTCCATCTATATTTATGTATCCATTCAGACGCAGGATTTCTTTTTTAAGTGCCTCAATCTCTTCAGCTTTTTCAGTCACTTCTACTTCTAACCTTTTTCTTAATTCTATTTCCTTCTGCAACAGATCATGTTCTTTTAATAGCATTTTATATTTTGCCTTTATCTCTTCGTTCTCTGTCAGAAGTAATTCATATTCTCTGTATAATCCTTGTCCGTAGTTAGCTTTCATCAGTTTTTTCCTTTTTCTTTGTATGTTTTTATTATATCACTTCCTTTTCCTCAAAAAAAGCTTTATTTTTACTTTTTTATTAAAAAAAGCAGAATTTTTTCTTCCTGCTTTTTTCCTTCTTCTTTTTTTGTTTTTCTTGGCTGTGAATAGTAACTCCCTGTTATTAAATAATTATTTTCTGCAGGAAATATATTTGTAAAAGCAGCTCCTTTATGATAGTATGAATTGATTAATTGATGTTCATGTCATAGGGAGGGCGAATGAAGCTTAAATTTTGTTCATTATACAGCGGAAGCAGTGGAAACTGCCAATATATCAAGACGAAAAATGCAACTATTATTATTGATGCAGGATTAAGCGGAAAAAGAATTCAGCAGGAAATTGTAAATATTGGTGAAGACCCGAAAAAGATAGATGCCATATTCATAACACATGAACATATTGACCATATTCAAGGTGCGGGAATAATGTCAAGACGATTAGATATTCCCATTTATGCCAATGAAAAGACATGGGAAGCAATGAGCTCATTAATTGGTGATATCAAATCACATAATATAAAAGTGTTGGACGAAAGCACACAAATTGGAGATTTAACAATTAAGACATTTGACATATCCCACGATGCGGTTCATCCGGTGGGCTATAACATATTTTACGAAAATAAAAAGCTCAGCTTGGTTACAGATACAGGATGTTTCAACGGTACAATTACAAACAGCATTATGGATTCAGATTTGCTTTTGGTAGAATCAAATCATGATGAAGATTTGGTAATCATAGGCCCCTACCCATGGCCTCTTAAAAGAAGAGTGTTAGGCGAATTCGGACATATGTCCAATGAAGCGGCAGGTCGTTTAATAGCAAAGGTTGTAAAAAGAGGAACAGAAATAGTTCTGCTTGGACATCTCAGCAAGGAAAATAACTTTCCCCAGCTAGCCTATAAAACGGTAGAATCCATATTATCGGAAGATTCTATTGATGTAAATCCGGGGGTCTGTCTTGATTTAACATACCGGGATAAATCAAGCAAAGTATATGAAATATAGGTGTATGAAATGTGTGAAACAATTATTCTTGCATGCATGGAGCATGTGGAGCAGGCAATTGATGATTATGTGAATTACAAGGAGGCTGCTCCCCAATTGAGCAAGACAAATGAAGAGCAGAAATGCAACTATTGCAAAAAAAATGCTGAATACATAATAAAATAATGCTTGAATTAGGTTTTTTCAAGTGCTATAATGTATAAGCTATCCTGCCCTTGGCGAACAAGGGCCAAAAGTCCGAAGGAGGTGACTCAAATGAGAAAATATGAAGGCGCTTTTATCTTATTATCTAACTTAGAGGAAGATGTAAGAAATGCAGAAATCGAAAAGATACAAAGCATAATAACCGAGAGACAGGGAACAGTTGAGAAGGTTAATGAGTGGGGTCATAGAAGACTTGCTTATGAAATCGACAAAAAAAGAGAAGGTTATTATGTTTTTATTGAGTTTACTGCAGGAGCAGATGCTGTTGATGAAATAGACAGAATTTGTAAAATAAGCGACAATTATATAAGACATATGATTACGGTAGAGGAAGAAAAATAAATAAAGAAGAGGTAGTATTATGAATAATGTTGTATTAATCGGAAGACTGACAAAAGATCCGGACCTAAAATTCGTACCAAACACAGGGTTGGCTGTTGCAAACTTTACATTGGCAGTAGATAAAGGTTTATATGGAGAAAAAAAACAAGAAGCAATAAATCAGGGAAAACCGACAGCAGATTTCATATTCATAACTGTATTTGGAAAAACTGCAGAGCTATGTGCTAATTATCTTTCAAAAGGAAGACAGTGCGCAATTCAAGGCAGAATTCAGACAGGTAGTTATACTACACAAACAGGAGAAAAAAGATTCACTACAGACGTCATAGCAGACAGGGTAGAATTTATCGGTGCAAAGGAGCAATCTTCATCACCACAGGGAAATGCAGTACAGCCGGATAGCAGCTTTTTCAATGATTTCCCCGATGAAGACAATGATATATTCGAGCCTGTAGATGACGAAGATATTCCATTTTAACAATAAACATTAGCGGAAGGAGGAGTACAATGAGTTCCAGACAAGGCGGAAAAGATATGGGCGACAAAAATGAAAAATACAGCCAAAGAAGAAGACCCCGTAAAAAGGTATGCCAATTTTGTCAAGAAAAGACAACACACATAGATTATAAGGACCTTGGAAGGTTAAAAAAATATACAACTGAAAGAGGCAAAATTTTACCAAGAAGAATTACAGGCGCTTGCGCTAAGCATCAAAGAATGGTAACAAGAGCAATAAAAAGAGCAAGGTCAATTGCATTACTGCCATATGTGGCAGAATAACAAAAAATAAATTAGGATTTATGCACAAGCATAAATCCTTTATTTAACACATCCGCCGCCGCATCCATCGCATCCTGATGACGGAGTTACAACAGGCTTCATTCCGACGCCCCTGCCGTTATTCTCCTCACTGGATACGATTATGAATCCGCCGTACTCTTCAACTATTGATTTTTCAGAAATGAAAGTAATCTCATTAACTACTTCAACCTCATCATTTTCATTTGCTTCATCAACAAATACACCAAAGATCGGTCCGCTGCATCCCACACGGTCAAGAGCTATCCTTACGTTGTAGGAGCCGACATTTGCATTATCCAACAACTCCTTAAATTCCTTATAAGCTGTATTATCTATAAATATCATTGTACTTTCCTTTCGATATAAATTTACCATACAATGATACCACACAATAAATTAAATGTATACATCTACTTCATATTCATAATTTCAACACCGGTATAATAGTGTTTTAATATTTCCTTGTAATTATAGCCCTTGTTAGCCATGCCCTCAGCACCCCACTGGCTCATTCCAACGCCATGACCATATCCGGTAGTTAAAATTTCAATTTCATTGCCGGACTGGATAAAACTGAAATTTGTTGAGTTTAAGTTAAATAAAGCTCTTATATCACGTCCTGAAATTTCAGTGTTATCAATTATTAATGTCTTGATTTTACCGCCTTCACTGACTTCACCAAGCACGATTTTTTCATTTAAATTGCTTTCCGTCATGTTCATTTCACCGTAAACAGATTCAATTTTGTCGATAAATTCACTTGTTGTTATTTTTACTGAGCTGTTTAATTTGGGTGACTCGCCCTCATATGGACTTTCTACACTTCTTAAATAAGGAACTGCAGCAGAAAACACATCCTCTGAATTTTCTGTTCTGCCTCCACTGGTCGAATGATACAACGGCTCAATTATTTTGCCGTCATAAGTTAAAACTTGTCCCCTGGTTGACTCTACCGCTCCTTCAATTTTACTCCAGTATTTCTCATACCACCCATCGTAATGAGACTGAATTAATTCATTATTTGAGTTCCACGCCTGGCAATGAATGCCTGTGCAAACAGGTGCCTCAGAATGCTCCGGCTGTCCATCGGGATATTTTTTTAATCGGTACAATAAGTATGTTCTTGCAGAAACTACTTGAGCCTTAAGAGCTTCAGTATTAAATTCTGCCGGCATTTCTGAAGCAACCACTCCTTTTAAGTATTCTTCAAAATCAATAACCATCACTTCATTTGTTTTGTTGTTGTACACCTTAATTAATTTAGGTTCATGCACATCAGTTGTGTTTATTTCTTCATGCTTTTCATTTGCATACTTTGAGCTATCCTTTTGTTGTACTGCCGCACTTGTTATATTCATCTTTTTCTCAAAGAAATTCAAAGAAAGATTTGGAATGGTTAAAAACATTGCGAATACAACAAAAGCATAAATTATACGTTTTAACATAAAAATCAACCCCTTTATCATAAGTTTCTTTAATATTTTATGAAAAATAGAAATATTTAGAACAAAATTGTATTAAATAAAAAAAATGGGACACACTATTTTCAGATAATAAAGAAGTATTAAACGGGAGGTTTATATGAAAAACAATAGATTTGCGAGAGCAAAATCAAAAATGAAAGATTTCTTTATTAGACTTAAGCATAAGGATACAAGCTTCTTAATAATTGCTTTGTGTATAATGCTTTTGGCAACAGCAGTAGTATGGAGATATACTTCGAATCCTGAAAACGGTCAAAGTGATTTAGCAGAAAATAATGCACCAAACGGCGATGTTCAGGTTCATGAAGACCCTTATGAAGATTATGTACAAGATATCATTGATGAATTTCAGAATGCAGAAAAAGATAATGAAGATGATGATGGGGTTAAAACGCAGCAAATGGATCTAAAGTCCATGAAAGTTCCATTAGCCGGAGAGTTAATCAGAGAATTTACTATTGATGATTTAGTTTATTATGAGGCAATTGGAGAATGGAGAGTACATAAAGGAATTGATATCAAACCAAAAGATACCTTATTGATTGAATCCGCTTTAAAAGGGAAAGTAGAAGCTGTTAATAATTCAGAAATTACAGCAACAGAAATTATAATTGATCATGGAAACAATGTAAAAACATTGTACAGTAATTTAGTGTCGGCAAATGTCAAAGCCGGAGATACCGTTGAAAAAGGTCAGGTTATTGGAAATTTGGGAAAAACAGTCAGCATTGAGGCAACAGATGGTGCACATCTTCATTTTGAAGTAATTGTTGACGGTCAACAAATAAATCCTTTGGACTATATTACCATTGAATAACAAAATAAGGTTCTAATAGGACAAATAAACGCATAAAAATGTAAATAAGACGGTATAATGCCAAAGGGGGTTAAACATGAAAGATTACATAGAACGCAGGGCCATGGAAATTGCGGAATATATTATAAGTACTGAATCCACCGTAAGGCAGACGGCTAAGAAATTCGGCGTCAGCAAAAGCACAGTCCATAAGGATGTAACAGAACGTCTTCCCAAACTGAACCCTCCAGCTGCAAGCGAAGTCAAAAAAGTTTTGCTTAAAAATAAGTCTGAAAGACACATTAGGGGAGGTAAAGCTACTCGCTTAAAATATAAAGAAGCACATAGCCACGAAAAAGTCAGCAATATGTAATTAACCACTTGACGAGGGACACTAACTGCAATAGGTTGGTGTCTTTTTAAATTTTCGATCAATTAATCTTATTGTGGTTAAATATGAAGATAAAAACAGCCAAAAAACCGTTTTAGGACATTTTTGGGACAAAAAAAAATACATTTCGTTAATTCTGTCCCATTAATTTGTCCTAATGTTATCGTTGATAAATTCTTGAAGCTGATTAACAGATTCCTTTTCAACCTTTTCTATTGCATGTAAATATGTATCGGAAACAGTATCAATTGTATCTCCAAGTCTTTTAGCAACTACTAAAACATTAGCTCCGGAATGTAACATCATTGTAGCCTGAAGGTGCCTTAGATCATGAAAAGTAAGATTATCTAATCCAATTATCTTAGTCATCTTTTTGAATCTTCTATAAACAGCATTATGATCATAGATTTTTTGAGTCTTTGGATTAATGAACAGATATTGTTTTTCCGGCTTAATGTTTAATACCTTTTTATTACTTATAAATTCATCAAGCATCTTACTGACAGCTGAAGGCATATAAACCTTTCTTATAGAGTTTTCAGTTTTAGGCATGGCTATTTCGTGATAAACCTTGCCCTTCTTATAGTGGGAAACATATTGTTTGTTAACATCAATGTAGCCATTTTCTAAGTCTATATCTGCGACGGTTAATCCTAAGATTTCCCCCTGCCTTAGTCCACAATATAAAGCAATAGAAAATATTATTTTATACAATTCCGGTTCATTTTCAATTACTTCCATTAGTTTTGATATTTCTTCAGTTGAAAGCAGTTCAGAGTAATTCTTGTTTTCAATTTTAGGTAACGTTATATTTCTGCATGGGTTTTCTTTTATAATTTTCCAGTCAATCGCTTTGTTAAAGGTTGACGACAAAACAGCATAAATTTGTCTGACAGTCGAAGCTTTCAGGGTTTTACTTATATTATTGACAAATTTCTGGATATCGATGCTGTCAATTTTATTTAAAGATATCCCTCCAAAATATCCAAGGATATGTTTATTATAAGAAGTAATATAGAAACTTTCAGTATTAGGTCGAAGATTAGGTCTAACATGTTCATCCAGGACTAATTGTGCCAAGTTATTAAATAGCATATTTTCCTTTTTACCTATTTCATTTCTTGTAATTGATACTTCAAAATCCTTGTGAGCATTTATTACATCCCTTGGCCACTTCTTATGCTTTACATCATTCTCTGATATTTTTTTATTGCTTATGTAAATTCTTGTGTAAATTATACCGTTTTTAGCAACTCTAAAGCGATACTTGTTATTCTTGTAGTCTATACTCATACTTACCCTCCTTGACTTATTAATTTATTCGTTGCTTATATTATATATAAACTAAAACTAACAAACAAGCCCACTTGAATTACGTGTATTTACTAATGTCCCTCATAACAATTAGAAATAAGTTAGTAATAATTATAATTAGTAAAAACAGATAGGGATTGACATAATTGTAGGTCCGTGGTAACATATATGCATGTAGAGAATTTTTTATTTTTTAAAAGCATGTACCGTAGCTTATTTTTGTGTGCAACTTTGGCGCGAAATGGGCTTTTTTTATGCAAAAAATTATTTTAATGGAGAAGAGAGGAAGGGGAGAGAAATATTGTTTGAAGAAATTATAAAAAATATAATTGAAGAAACCGTAAAACTGACAATAGCTGAAATTTCAAGTGAGAAAGAAAAGGCAAAAAATACATTAAGTGCAAAGGAAACCGCTGAATACATTGGAATGTCAGTAAACTGGGTCTACCAAAATCTAAATATTTTGCCTTATAGGAAAATTGGTCGTCGATTAGTCTTTTCTGTAAAAGAGCTGGATATATTTTTAGATGAAAGAAAATCAGGAAATGATGATATAACAAACCTTGATGCTAAAATGAAGAAAACAGAAATGGGTAAATATAAAGTAATATAACAAACACAAAAACAAGGGTACTTGTAATCTTTCTTGAAATTTGTTAGCATTATTAAAACAGATTATCTCAGGGGAGGGTTTTTTATGTATTATGAATTATGGGGAAACGATTTAGGCGAATTTTGTCATCTGTTTGATAAAGAAGATATAATATTAAGGATATATCTTAAAAACCACTTAGTAATTAATGGTCTTGATGTAGAGGATATAGATATTTTAAGAAATATGTATTCAAGAGAAATGCTTAAGTATAAAAATAACATCAGTTCCTTTGATTGTCTTCTTAAAATATCAAAAGATTGGTTTAATGTAGTCAATTGCTGTGATACTTATATCAACCTCAAAAATTGTATAATTTTTGATTGTAAAAAAGAAAGGTTCGAATTGCTTAGTAGATATTCTGATTGTTCCGAAAAATATGCAGAAAGTTTTGATGAAGATTTCGGTGTTGTGATCTATAACGAGGGCGCGTTTGATATTGTGCAAGAAGTTGAGGTTAATAGCGGTAGTCAATTAATTATATACAAAAACGATTCTCTTGAGGAGTATGTATATACGGTTAAGAATAGTGATTGTTTTTTAATTGTTAAAAACGACCTTGAACATGGGACCAATAGGGGGATTATTGTTAGTGAAGATGAACTAGAAGAATACATTCGGAACAAATGTGAAGAAGACGGCTACGCATTTCTCTAAGTTTATACTTATGTGGATTGGTTTCTAAACTTCTTGACAGAATCTGCTATTATAGTATTAATTGATTATGATGTAATATTTTCTATGATATTAAGAGCGATAACATAGTGCTTTGTTTTGCGCGATAGCGCGGAAACGCGGCTATTTTTTTGCTCATTTTTAATTGTTAGTTAAATAAAGGAGTTGTTTTTAATGAGTAAGATAAATGGTGTTCATAATGATTTTAGAGACGTTTTAAAAGTAAAAGGAGTAAATGCTAAAGGTTACGGAATTATACCTAAAATGGTAATGTTGGATAGAAAGTTGACTGTTGAGGCAAAGGCAGTTTATGGCTATTTTTGCAGTTACGCGGGAACAGGTACAACTGCTTTCCCTAGCGTTAAAAAAATCATTAAAGATTTGAATATAGGTAAGACCAGATATTATAAACACTTTGGTCTTTTAAAAGATTTTGGGTATATAGAAGTTGAGCAAGTAAAACAAGATGGTAGTCGGTTTAGTCACAACATATATACACTTGTTGAAAATCCAATAATTCTTTCGTGTCTTCAAAACGAAAATCCTGAGAATAGTTCGGGAAAATCGCCGTGTCCTCGTTTTGGGGATACGGAAAATGAGGATACGGAAAATGAGGACACTATAATTAACATGTCTTCTTATAAAATTAACAATTCTTTATATAATTATCAGTCTGTCCGTCAAAACGATCAACCAGACGGACAGACTGAATATGAAAAAATTAAAACTTATTTTCAGGACAAGCTCAAGTTCGGGGATTTGAAATTTTCTCATTATGCCGAAAAAAAACTTATTGATGAAATAGAACTGAATATCTACGAAATGTATTTCAATGATTTCACTGTAGTGCAAGGCAGTAAGCAGCCCCGTGAAATTGTAAGAAATGCACTAATGAAACTTACATATTGGCATATAGATGCATTGATTATGAAGTTTTTGGAAGTGTCTTGTAATACGAGAGTGAAGAACCTTAAGGGCTATATTCAAGCTATGATCTACAATATAGCTTATGAAAACGAACTGTCATTACAGAATGAATTGAAGAATACGGGGCTTATATAGATATATGGATAGGAAAGCTTTTATCGAACATTGTATCGCGGTGATATGCTTTTTTATGGCATTTATCTAGTAATCTAAACTTTTAGAAATCTATCTTGTGTTGTAAAGTCCTGAAGTATCTTTAGGTGTTTTGGTTGTTGTATTTTGTCGCTCATTAAGCATTGTCCTTCGGTATATTATTATGTATCCGGTACAATTTATCTTCTATAAAAACAAATCTCGCTTTTAGCGTTAAGATGTCAATTGCTGTTATGATGCCTACGGCAATTATTGTTATTGTTATTAAGTCAATTATTAAGCCTGATTCTATAAAAACATGCACTGTCGCAATAATGGAACTTGTAGCTACATGTATTCTTAGATATCTGACCTTTCTTCTGTATCTGATAAATTTATCATTTAAGATAGTCATTGCTCTTCTGTCATCTGTTATATTTCTTATCAAGCTATAGTATTTTAGTGTACACAAATATAGTATTTTTTCAGAGACGATATAATATATTGCTGATAATAAATATATTAGTATTGCTAATAATAGTTTGTTCATTATTCCTCCATGTATATTATTATAGGCTATTTAGTTGTAAGAGTAAATATAGGTTGAACTGCAATGGTGACCGTCATAATGTGTGTATAAGAGATTATTTTCGTTGTAATTTTAATATATATTTTTATTGTCTTGCTGCATTTATGTTTTAGTAAGCGGTCGGGCAAGTGGATTATTTAAGTGGTCGAATAAGTGGATTATTTAAGTGGTCGAGTAAGTGGATTATTTAAGTGGTTGAGCAAGTGGTTATTTAAGTGGTTGAGTAAGTGGTTATTTAAGTGGTTGAGTAAGTGGTTTTATATGACCTCTTGCCCGACCACTTGGAAAGCTTTTTCTAAAACCTTAATACTTGTTGCAATTTCAATGCCCTTATCAGACGGCATAAAATGTAGTTTTTTTGTTAAAAATGGGCTTGAATATTAGAAATTTAGCGTATTTTTTACCCTGTTTTTAATCTCCTTTAAAAAATGAGTAGTTTTAATGTAAAATAATGACATTATAATTTTCTAAATAATAT
Source organism: Sedimentibacter sp. (assembly GCA_036720515.1). Taxonomy (GTDB): domain Bacteria; phylum Bacillota; class Clostridia; order Tissierellales; family Sedimentibacteraceae; genus Sedimentibacter. The sequence goes on along the minus strand of DAIMMU010000073.1, from coordinate 1,455 downwards.
AAACAATTAATAAGCTTTGTTTTCGTGCACTACTATTTTTTTGCATGTCAGCAAAGTTTTTTTTGTTTTTCTAAATATTCGACTTTGTTAGAAAGGAGTATTGGTATTATGATACGAAATTATAAACAGAATTATAAAACAAATGTTAAAGGTTTCTCTTATACAGGTTTTGAAAACATTAAGAACTTTGACAGTAAGCTTAAGGATATCGGGTTATGTGAGGATATAGTTTCAAATAAGGGTGTTGTTTATCTATACTTGATAAAATATCTTAGAGTGGTTACGAAAGATCAGTTAGCAGAGTTATCAGATTTATTACGGAGAGAGATACATAAGGATATTAAGCGTCTAAATGAACTTGAGAAGGGTAGTTTTCTCGTAAATATAGAGTCTGATGATGTAGATAATGCTAGAAATACGTACTATATCATGTACCTTTTAGTTTTGCTTTATTAATGCCCACAGTTTCAATTTCTGATCATGCCAGAATATGCTATGTCTTTGGAGCTAATCCTGATGAAATAGAACAAAACTTAGGAAGTGAACGCCTCGTCCTTTTTGTTATAACGGACAATAAGAAGGATCGCGATTATTATTTAAGTTTATTAGGGGAATATGAGGGGAATGAGCGGCTTATTGTTCTTGTTCGACGACAGATTGATTTTTAGGGAGGTGGTGTTATGAGCGGTTTAAAACAATATTTTGATGGGGGCGCCGGGCGGTTGAAAGAATGGTCGGTAGAACTATATAGGTAGCAGATATCTTGTATGCATTAATATTTAGGCTCTAAAATACATTTTAAGCAAAGCAAATAGTCTTACAAACCATTTACACCATTACGACTAAAAAAAGCCTTAAACATCGAAATATGCTACCTATATGCAAAACATTTATCATTTCAAGGAATCTTTTATCTTATTAAACAATAAGCACTTGTTCTGAAGTGTTTTTTTGAATTTGAAGGGTATTGAAGCATACAGACATATTTAATATACTTATATTATAAAAATATGTAAGTATTAAATTTGTTTGGAAGGAGTGATTTTATGTACGATTCAGATGGTGGCGGTTTTTATGCATTAGGTATTTTAATGATGGGTCTTGCGTATATGTTTTATAAGATTGTTTTGGATAATATAATATGGTTTCTTTTAGCTTTTGCCATTTTTGGTGCTTTGCTTTATGCGTATATGAATTGCAAGGTTGATTATGCCGGAATTGCAATCAAGTGGTGGAGAGACAAGGTTGATAAAGTGTTGTATAAGTTGTTTGGTGTTACTCTCTGCAGTAGTAATGTTGCGTGGTTTATTTATGGAATTTTTGTTTTCATTGTAAGAACAGGGGCTATCTTTATGTCGATAATACTTGCGATGTATGTTGTAGCTTGGTTGTTAAACCGACTTTAGTTTTTCATATGTCGTCTAATAAAATAGTCTCAACATTGGGGCGTATTAG
>DAIMMU010000072.1:0-12215 GCA_036720515.1 Sedimentibacter sp. | reverse complement strand
TAATGATTTACAAATGCTTATACATATATTATAATGTAGAAAAAAAGGTAAAGGAAGATATTATGGCAGAAGAAAGACTGCAAAAGTATATAGCAAGGTGCGGAATTGCTTCAAGGCGAAAAGCCGAAGAACTAATCTTAAATGGTTATGTAAAGGTTAACGGATCGATTATAAAGGAGCTTGGAAGCAAAATTAATCCCGAAAAAGACCTTGTAACCGTATACGATAAAAAAATATATGAAAAGGATGAACATATTTACATAAAATTATATAAGCCTGAAGGATATGTGACAACCGTTAAGGACCAGTTTAACCGTAAGACTGTGCTTGATTTAATTGATATCAAAGAAAGAATTTATCCAATCGGAAGATTAGACTACAATACTTCCGGATTATTGCTTTTAACCGATGACGGAGATCTTGCCAACAAGCTTATGCATCCTAAGTACCACATTTACAAAACCTATGAAGCAGATATTAAAGGAAATATTACTCAGGATTCTATGGAAAAATTAAAAACAGGCGTTTTGATAGATGGTTACAAAACAGCTCCCGCAAAGGTAAAACTGTTAAAACAAAAGGAAACACAGCAAAACACATGTGCCGTGCAAATAAGTATTTATGAGGGTAAAAACAGACAGGTAAGAAGAATGTTTGAAGCCATAGGTCACAATGTCATAAAGCTAAAAAGAATATCCTTTGGAGATATAAATTTAGGGGAATTAAAACCGGGACAATGGAAATATTTAACCGATGATGAAATTAAATTTTTAAAGAGGTAAAAATGGTCAATAAGTATGGTAAGTATGGTCAAATTTCGGAAATGACACACTTTCTGATAGAGGCAAGCTATTCTGGGAAGAATAATTTAATGTTTGTTGATTTAACATGCGGAAACGGATTTGATACTTTGTTTTTAAGCAATTTGGCAGGTCACTCAGGTCATGTAATGGCTTTTGACATACAAGATACAGCAATAGAAAGAACTAATACTCTATTGCAAGACAAAGGCAAATTTAATAATTATGTTATAATAAAAGACAGCCATGAATTTATGGGGAAGTATTTATCGGAAAAAGTCGATGCCGCTGTATATAACTTGGGGTATCTTCCAAATCACAACAAAGAAATTGTTACTAAACCTGATATTACAATACGTTCCATAAATTCTTTGATACCTTATTTAAAGGATTCAGGCAGAATATATATTGCTGCCTACACAGCACAGGACAAAGGCTGCGAAATATCAAAAATTTCGGAATACCTAAATAAAATTAACAAAAAAGAATACAATGTGCTTCATATGAAAGTAATCAATAAGGAAAATACTCCGCCGGAATTATTTATAATTGAAAAAAATGCATGATACTGCTTGTACCTGTCCTGCATTTTTTTTAATGAAGCTTTTGTTTTATCGTCATAAACACGTTTTCCTACATGATATTTGCACTTCGTGAATTATAACTTGCATTATACGCTAATTTTGAAATATTTCTTGCAAAAATACTGAAATATGATATGATTAAGGTAACGTAATATTATGGAGGATTAAAATGACTGATAATAGGGTTCTTCTTCAAAACATTCCTTGGTGTAAAGGTTGTGGTGTATGCGTCGGATTTTGTCCTACAAAAGTACTTAAAATTGAAGATGACAAATGTGTGATAGCTTATCGGGATAAATGTATTTTTTGCGGACAGTGCGAACTGAGATGTCCGGATAATGCTATTTATATCGGAGGTAAGAAAGATGAACAGTAAGGGATATAAGCTAATTCAGGGTAATGAAGCATGCGTTGAAGGAGCTTTGGCTGCAGGAATGAGATTTTTCGCCGGTTATCCGATAACACCGTCAACGGAGATAGCCGAAATTTCTTCTCAAAAATTGCCGAAGCTTGGAGGAAAATTCATTCAAATGGAAGATGAACTTGCAAGTATGGCAGCTATAATAGGAGGCTCGCTTGCAGGATTAAAATCAATGACAGCAACAAGCGGTCCCGGCTTTTCATTAATGCAGGAAAATATCGGTTATGCGGCTATTACCGAAATTCCATGCGTAATTGTTAACGTTCAAAGGGGCGGACCAAGCACGGGGCTTCCCACGTCTCCGGCACAGGGTGATGTAATGCAGGCTAAGTGGGGAACACACGGTGACCATCCGGCTGTGGCTTTGACACCGAATTCTGTTCAGGAAACATATGAATACACAGTAAAAGCATTTAATATTGCTGAAAAATACAGAACACCGGTAATTCTATTGATGGATGAAACGGTGGGTCACATGAGAGAAAAAATGATATTCAAGGATATATCGGAAATTGAAATTATAAACAGAAAGAAACCTTCATGCAAGCCTGAGGATTATGTTGCCTATAGACCTGATGAGGACATGATTCCGCCCATGGCATCCTTCGGCGAAGGATACAGATACCATGTAACGGGACTCACACATGATGAAACGGGTTTTCCGACAAACAGCAATGAAATATCCGAAAAATTAATTAAACGTATAGTTAATAAGGTGGAAAAAAATATAGATGATTTTTCATACTATGAGGAATATAAACTGCAGGATGCTGAAATAGTAATAGTTGCTTACGGCGGAGTTTCAAGATCGGCTAAAAGCGCCGTAGATGCTCTGCGCAAAATGAATATTAAGGCAGGCTTATTCAGACCAATAACCATATGGCCTTTCTTAGAAAAACAAATTAATAATGTTTCTCAAAATGCAAAAGAAATATATGTCGCAGAAATGAACTTAGGTCAATATTTTTTAGAAGTTGAAAGAGTTGCCGGCAAAAACTGCACCGTAAATAAAATTAATAAAATAAATGGTGAATTAATCACTCCTGACGAAATAGTAAAAGCAATAGGAGGTAATTTATAATGAATTGCAATAATGTAACCAAGGAATATTACAGAGTAGAGAAATTGCCTCACATATGGTGTCCCGGATGCGGTCACGGAACATTGACAAATACAGTTGTCAGAGCAATAGATAATCTAAAATTAAATAAAGACGAAGTTGTAATAGTTTCAGGTATCGGCTGTTCATCAAGGGCTCCCGGTTATTTAGATTTCAATACACTACATACAACACACGGACGTGCTTTGGCTTTTGCAACCGGTATTAAGTTTGCTAATCCCAAGCTTCATGTTATTGTAATAATGGGAGACGGCGACAGCTCCGCCATCGGAGGAAATCACCTTATTCATGCCGCAAGAAGAAATATAGACATTACAACAATTGTTTTCAATAATAATATTTACGGCATGACCGGGGGACAATATTCGCCTACAACTCCGTATGGTGATTTTGCAACTACGGCAGCCTACGGCAATATAGATAAGCCTTTTGACCTATGCAGCTTAGCCCAGGGAGCAGGAGCTACATATGTAGGAAGAGGAACTGCTTATCACGCGCCTCTCATGCAGAAATTAATTGAAAAAGGATTGCAAAACAAAGGATTTTCATTTATAGAAGGCTTAAGTGTGTGTCCGACCTACTACGGAAGAAAAAATAAAAAAGGCGGCGCCTTTAAAATGTTTTCATTTTTTAAGGATAATTGCGCAGATATTAAAATAGTTGAAAAAAATCCTGAAAAAGGTAAAAATAAAATTTTAATCGGAGAATTTTACAACAACTCGAAACCTGAATATATAGAAAGCTATCAAGTTATTATTGATAAGTTTCAAGGATAGGGGGAAATTGAGATGAATAAAAAATTTGAAATAAGGCTTAGCGGCTCCGGAGGCCAGGGAGTTATTTTAGCAGCTATAATAATAGCGGACGCTGCAATCGAACAAGGTTTAAACGCCATACAGACACAGTCCTACGGACCGGAAGCAAGGGGCGGTGCCAGTAAGGCTGAAGTTATAATCAGCAATGATAATATTAATTATCCGAAAATCATAGATGCAAATATTCTTCTGTCGCTTACTCAAAATTCATACGAAAAGTATATTGAATCTTTGGATAAAGATGGTATACTGATAGTTGACGACCATATAAAATTAACTGCGGATAAACCTTTGAAAGTATACAGTCTTCCCATATTGAGAAGCTCACATGAAAAATTTGAAACAAATATGGTTGCAAACATAATCTCAATAGGTGCAATATATGCGCTGTTAGGAGAAGATACAATAGATAAGGATATCATGATTGGCTCAATAACGGAAAGAGTTCCTCCTGTTACAATTCAAAAAAATATTGATGCTTTTGAAGAAGGAATAAAATTAGTCAGAGGGTACTATGAATAGTGACTTAATAAGTATTATAAAAAATAATTTTCACAAATTCAGCAAGGGTCAAAAGCTTATAGCACAGTTTATTGTTGACCATTATGACAAAGCCGCATTTATGACTGCCGCAAAAATAGGCGAAACCGTTGATGTAAGTGAATCTACCGTAGTCAGATTTGCAACCGCCTTAGGGTATTCAGGCTTCCCTGAACTGCAAAAAGCTTTACAGATTTTAATTAAAAACAAACTTACCACGGTCCAAAGAATAGGTCTTAATGATGATGTTGTAAATGATAAGGTAAAGCTTCATAAAAAGATTTTAAAAAATGAAATGAATAACATGCGTTATTTGTTCGAGCATTTTGATATAGAAGCGTTAGACAAAGCAACGGAGCTTATTTTAAATGCAAACAGAGTTTTTGTATTAGGGCTCAGAACATCTTCAACCTTGGCAAATTATCTCGGCTTTTATTTAGATGTAGCCTTGGATGATGTTAAAGTATTGAACAACAGCGGTGTCAATTCATTATACGAAGAAATCATAAGAATTAAAGAAAATGATTTATTAATTGTTATAAGCTATCCGAGATATTCTAAAACAACAATTGAAGCTGCAAGATTTGTCAAGGAGCATAAAGCAAAATTAGTAGCAATTACCGATACGGAGGAATCTCCGGTTTATAGATTGGCAGATGCATCATTATTGGCTAAAAGCAATATCGTTTCCTTTGTTGATTCATTGGTTGTTCCATTAACCATGATAAATAATTTAATAATCAATATAAGTTTAAGGGAAAAAGAAGATATAGTTGAATACTATAATACTTTAGAAAAGCTATGGGATAATAACAGTATATATCAAAACTTCTGATAACGAAGGACTATGTTACCGGAATTATGGCAAACTCTGAATTTGTCATCCCGAGCCGCGGCGAAGGATCACATCGGATTCTTCGGGCAGCGAGTTCAGAATGACAGGGAGTTACTTTTGTCAGCAGTACCGGGACTGCGAGTCCTTTTTTATAAAAAAGTTTTTGTTGTTATATTTTGCATTATGTAATATAATGTTAAAGTGCTAAAAATACATGTTGGACATTACTTTTGCCCGCAAATGCTATCCCTGTGCTGCAGGTGTGTCCACCTTCATAATATAACTATGAAAGGATAACAAAATGATTATAGCAATAGACGGACCCTCCGGAGCCGGAAAAAGTACTGTTGCAAGACTTCTAAGCAAAGAACTTGGATTTGAGTACATCGATACAGGGGCTATGTACAGGGCTCTTGCATATAAGGCATATAAAGATAATATTGACATAAATGAAATTGAAATTGAAGAAATGCTTAAAACTACCACTGTCAACTATTATGACAATCAAATATTTCTTGATGGAGAAAATGTTGAAAAATTAATAAGGGAAGAGGCAATATCAAAAGCAGCTTCCAAAATATCCGCTCTTAAAATAGTTCGGGAAAAAATGGTTGAACTTCAGCGAAAAATCGCGGCAGATAAAAATGTGATTTTAGATGGACGTGATATCGGTACAACAGTATTTCCAAATGCCGATTTTAAGTTTTTTATTACCGCATCGGCAAAAGAAAGAGCAAAGAGGCGCTTCAACCAGTTAAAAGAAAGCAATATAGAAGCTGATTACGAAAGTGTTCTGTCAGACATTATAAAGCGAGACGAAAATGATTCAACAAGGCAGGTTTCTCCTTTAAAAATGGCAAAGGATGCAATATTGATTGACACTACTGATATGGACATACAAGAAACGACAAATGCAATTGCCGAATTTATCGGAGGAAACAATGTTGTATAAAATAGCTGTTTGGATATTAAAGGTACTTGTGTTTCTTGTTTTTAATTTGAAGGTTCATAATAAAGAGAATCTTGACAATACGGAAGGCGGCTTAATAGTATGCGGAAATCACATATCGTTGATTGACCCGGTAATATTAGCCATATCAACAAAGCGTCAAATCCATTATATGGGCAAGAAAGAATTGTTTGAAAATAAATTATTATCTTTTATTTTTAGAAAAATAGGTGCATTTCCGGTTGACAGGCAGGGAGTATCATTATCGTCAATAAAAAGTTCCCTGAATGTTTTAAACAATAACGGTGTTTTAGGAATATATCCTGAAGGCACAAGAATAAAAAACGGATATGACGAAAACAACGCAAAACCGGGAATTGCATTAATCGCAAAAAAAGCAAATGTTAAAATTATACCGGTATACGTGGAAGGACCTTATAAATTCAGAGGAAAAATTGAATTATACATAGGGAAGGAAAAAGATTACTTAGAAAATTACAGTGGCAGAATAAATACCGAAACGTATACGGAAATAGGAAAAGAAATTCTAAAAGATATTTATAATTTAAAAAATGAAGGTAAATAATGAAAATAATCGTATCGGAATATAACGGTTTTTGCGGAGGTGTAAAAGCTGCTGTATTAAGAGCAGATCAAATACTGAGCGAAGAAAAAAAGCTCTACAGCTATGGTGAGATTATACACAACAAAGATGTTGTGGAAAAACTAAAAAACATGGGCATGGTCGTAGTTGATGATCTGCCTGAGAACAACGATGCAAAGCTGTTAATAAGAAGTCACGGTGTGGGAAAACACATTTATGATAAATTGGAAGAAAAAAGTATTGAAGTAGTTGATGCAACCTGTGTAAAAGTTAAAAAAATACACAAAATAGTTGAAGAATTTAAGAATAATGAGTACAATATAATTGTTGTGGGCGATGAAAATCATCCCGAGGTTAAAGGAATAGTAGGATGGTGCAACAATGAAGCCGAGATTGTAAAAAGTCCTGAGGAATTGAAAAAAATCATTGATGCATCCAAGAAATACTGCTTGGTGTGCCAAACAACATTTAATTTGAATATTTTCAAAGAAATATTAAAAACTATTGAAATAAACAATTACTCCAATATTGTTGTGCATAATACAATTTGTGATGCAACAAGAAAAAGACAGGAAGCATGTGTCGAAATTTCTTCAAAATGTGACGTAATGCTTATTGTAGGCGGGAAAAACAGTTCAAATACAAAGAAATTGTATGAACTGAGCAAGGAATTGTGTCCAAATACATTCTTAATTGAAAATTATAGGGAAATACCTTATAACTATATTGATAAAAATACTATTGTGGGAGTATCCGCAGGTGCTTCAGCTCCTGACTGGATAATTGAGGAGGTTATTAGTATGTTGGAAAACTTAAACAACAACATGAATGAAAAGAACGAACAGGCAGAATCAGCTAACAGTATGCACGAATTGCTTGAAAATTATGGCGGAGTATCATATATCAGAACCGGTGAAAAGGTTAAAGGTACAGCAATATATGTAAGCCCTGATGCCGTTTCTGTTAACATCAATTATAAATCTGACGGAATTATAACAAGAGATGAATATTCCATGACAGAAATTTCTGATTTGACACAAGTTGTAAAAGAAGGAGACGAAATAGAAGCACTTGTAATAAAAATTTCTGACCAAGACGGAAATGTTGTGCTTACAAGAAAACCGTTAGAAGAACAGAAAATCTGGGATGAGTTGGAAGAGATGAGAGTCCAGGGTACAATTATAGAAACTCCTATAATTGAAGCATCTCAATATGGAATCTACGGTAAGGTTAAAGGTATAAAAGGATTTATTCCAAGAAATCAAATATCAATAAACAGAAATGTTGACCCTTCAGAATATGTGGGAAAGAACTTGAAGGTTAAAATATTGGAAACAAAGAATAAAAAAGGAAGAAGACAATTGGTTTTAACTTCAAGAGCCGTTGAAAAAATGGAAAAGGAAGCCCAAGACAAGATTGTATGGGAAAATATTCAGGAAGGAGAAATTTACGAAGGTACTGTAAAGAATATTCAGGATTACGGCGCATTTGTAGAAATCAACGGAATAGACGGACTACTTCACATTAATGAAATTGCATGGACAAGAATTAAACATCCGTCGGAAATATTAAAAACAGGCGATAAAATAAATGTTAAGGTAAAAAGTGTAGATAAGGAAAACAAGAGACTTTCCTTAAGCTATAAGGCTACCGTAAAAAGCCCCTGGGCAACGTTTTTGGATAAATATCAAAAGGGAGATATTGTTACGGGAACAGTAACAAGAATTGTCGATTTCGGAGCTTTCGTTAAGGTTGACGATATTGAATGCCTGCTTCATATTAAGGATTTAGACTGGGCAAGAACAGAAAAGGTTACAGACGTTCTTCATGAAGGTCAGGAAGTAACCGCAAAAATATTGAGCATTACAAGAAAAGACAGAAAAGTAAGTCTCGGATTAAAACAATTGGTTGAACATCCCTTTGATGTCTATGCAAAGACACTTAATAAGGACGATATAATAAAGGTTGAAGTAACACGCATATTATTGGACGGAGTACATGTAAACGCTAATGGAAATATTGACTGCTTCATACCAATTGCAAAGGTATCACATGAAAAACTAAGAACACCCGCACAGGTTGTCAAGGTTGGAGAAGTAATAGATGCCAAAGTACAAAGCATAGATATGAAAGGCAAGAACCTTAACCTGACATTCATATTAGATGATAAAGGTGAAGAAACTCCTCATGATATATCTTATCAGCCGGAAGAAGCAAACTTCACCATAGGCGAGTCTATCGGAGCTGCACTTGAAGATTTGTTAAAATAAATTTCTAAATGTTAGGTCTATGACCTAACATTTTTTGTATGCCCTAACCCCATTTTTCTGAGTCTTTTTTCAGAAAAATGGTTGGTAGGTCAACCGCACAGAATTCCCAATTTATGCGACGAAAGGAGCAAATAAATTGGTGAATTCCCCTGCGTATGCCCTAACCCCATTTTTCTGAGTCTTTTTTCAGAAAAATGGTTGGTAGGTCAACCGCACAGAATTCCCAATTTATGCGACGAAAGGAGCAGATAAATTGGTGAATTCCCCTGCGTAAGCCATAAATAAAAAGGAGGAATCATGCTTAAAGAATTTTTGTTTGATATATGCACGAACCAGTTTGTTTCCGGCTTCGAGCATAGTAACGGCGATATTTTGACAAAATATTTCCGCACGTATACGGATTCATTGGAAAAGGACAATTTGGGAAGCTACATATTTAAAGCTAATGGCAGCAATGATACAAAGATTATGCTTGCCGCACACATAGACGAAATAGGTCTCATGGTTACTAAAATATTGGAGGGTGGATTTCTAAGCTTTACTTCGGTGGGGGGAATAAATCCGGCATCCTTGGTTGCACAGGATGTAACAGTATTCGGAAGTGAAAATATTTTCGGTGTTATAGGAATTAAACCTCCTCATGTTACAAGTGAAGAAGAAAGGAAAAACCCTCTTAAATTAAGTGATTTATATATAGATACGGGTTATACAAAGGAAAAGCTTGAAAAAATAGTAAAAATCGGGGATATTGCAACAATAAAAAGAGAGCCTCTTTCCTTGCAGGGAAGTGTAATAAGCGCAAAAGCATTGGATGATCGTGCCTGCGTCGCAGTAATGCTTGAGGCGGCAAAAGAATTAAAAAAAATATCCCATAAAAGCAATGTGTATTTTACGGCAACAATCCAGGAAGAAACTGGTATGAGAGGCGCAAAAACAAGCAGCTATAAAATAAGCCCGGACATTGGAATAGTATTGGATGTGGGATTCGGCATGACACCGGATATGCCTCCGGATACCGCTCACTTAGGCAAGGGACCTGTGGTTGCGTACGGCGGGAGATTAAACGCAAAGCTTACAAAAAAATTTGTCGAAGTATGCAAAAAATACAACTATCCCATTCAGTATGAAGCAGTCCCTGCGGGAACCGGAACAGACACAGATGCACTTCAAATAACTAAAGATGGAATTCCCTGCATACTTTTATCAATTCCCCTTCGCTACATGCATACTTCTGTGGAAACAATTGATTTAAGGGATGTAGAAAATACGGGAAAAGCAATAGCCAGGTTCATAAATGAATTGGATAATTCTGATTTGGAGGAAATATTATGTTTTTAAAAGAATTAACCGAGCTTTCCGGCGTATCAGGTTGTGAATATGAAGTAAGAAATTATATAAAAAATAAATTATCTGAAATAGGCTGCGAATACTATGTAGATAAGCTTGGAAATGTAATAGCCCACAACAAGGGGAGAAAAAATAAAACAATAATGGTTGCCGCTCACATGGATGAAGTAGGACTTATAGTTTCACATATTGATTCGGATGGATTCATTAAATTTCAGGCGGTGGGAGGAATTGACCAAAGAGTTTTAAATTCCAAGGCAGTGTTAGTGGGAGAAAATAAAATCCCCGGTGTTATAGGCTCCAAGGCAGTACACCTAATGAGCGACGAAGAAAGAGGAAAATCAGTTCCAATAGACAAATTATACATAGATATAGGCTCGGAATCAAAAACAGAAACAGAAAAATTAGTCGGCATCGGCGATTATGTAACATTTAAAAGTGACTATGTTGAATTCGGCGACAATTTAATTAAGGCAAAAGCATTGGATGACAGAGCAGGCTGCAGCATCATATTAGAGCTTTTAAGCATGAAATTGGATGCGGATTTTTACGGTGTGTTTACGGTTATGGAAGAAGTAGGCTTAAGAGGAGCAGAAACAGCAGCCTATCAATTGGAGCCGGATTTGGGAATAATATTGGAAGGAACAATTTGTGCGGATATGCCTGAGATAAAAGATTATAACAAAATTACTTCAATCGGCAAAGGTGCTGCATTGTCATTAATGGACGGCTCAACCGTTTATGATATTGATGTTGTAAGAAGTGTTGCTAAAATTGCTGACAATAACAATATTATGTATCAGTTCAGAAGCTCTTCGTCAGGCGGAAATGATGCGGGAGTTATTCACAAAACAAAAAAAGGTGCCAAGGTAGTGGCAATTTCGGTTCCTTGCAGGTATATACACTCATCGGTAAACGTGGCAAGCAAAAGAGACTTAGAAAGTGTTTCGGAGCTTGCGAAAAAAGTAATACTTGAAAATCAGAAAGGGGAGTAATATGTTTAACAGTGAATTAATGAAAAAATTATCCGATTGCTTCGGTCCTTCGGGAAGAGAAAATACAATACGTGAAATGATTGCAGAGGAAGTAAAGGCTTATGCAGATGAAATATCCATTGATCCGCTTGGAAATCTCATAGCGAGAAAAAAAGGCACCGGGAAAAAGGTATTATTTTCCGCTCACATGGACCAAATAGGTATTATAATAACACATGTTGATGAAAAGGGATTTTTACGCTTTGCCAATGTGGGAGGACTTAATGCCAAAGAGTTATTGGGACTCCGCATGGTGTTTGACAACGGACTTGAAGGGGTAATCTGTCACGAAGAATTAAAAGACAAAGAAAAAATCACAATGGGCAAATTGTTCCTTGATGTTGCTTCCACGGACAAAGAGTTTATTTCTAAAAATTTCCGTGTGGGAGATATGTGTGTATTTAAAACGGAATATTACGAAACAGAGGACTGTGTAATATGTAAAGCTGCAGATGACAGAATAGGCTGTTATATATTGATTGAAGCACTTAAAAACCATCCTGAAACTGACAATGATGTATATTATGTATTCTCGGTACAGGAAGAAGTGGGGTGCAGAGGGGCTAAAACCGCAGGCTACTCAATCAATCCTGACTTAGCAATTGCAGTTGATGTAACCGCAACCGGCGATACTCCGGACGGAATTAAAATGGATGTTAAATTAGGCGGGGGAGCGGCAATCAAATTAATGGATAAATCAATAATTACCCATACAGACGTAAAAGATTTACTGACAAACCTTGCGGAAGAAAATAATATTAAATATCAATATGAAATATTGGAATTCGGCGGAACAGACGCAGGACCAATCCATACTTCAAGAGAAGGAGTACCGAGCGGAGTAATATCAATACCAACAAGAAACATTCACACATCCGGAGAAATATTCAGCAAAT
>DAIMMU010000276.1:0-1709 GCA_036720515.1 Sedimentibacter sp. | reverse complement strand
TGAACAAATCATTCATCATGCCGACAATGAGAGCCATCACCACAATTACTCCCGCCAGTGTTACAAACATTGCTTGTTCATCCCTTCCCGTCTTAGTTAAAATTTGATTAAATACCGCTACTACGATTCCTATTGCTCCAACCTTGAAAATTAAATCTATATCCATATTTCCTCCTATATCAGTATGATTGCTGCCAAACATCCCGCAAGAAATGAAATTCTATTGTTTAATGTTTTTTTCTCGCTGTGGTTAACAGAAAATTCCTTCATAACTTTTTCCATTTCATCTGCAGTAAATTTAAGCTTTTTATCCAATACATCCGAATATGCGGAGCCGTAATAATCAATAATTTCCGCAAAATACAAATTGAATTCTTTTGGTGTATACATAATTTTATTTATGTAATCCAATAGTTCTTTTGACCCCTTTTTATCTTCTAAACAGTTTATCAAAAACTTTATGGTCATTTCTGTATCAATACTTTTAAAGTTGTATTTTTCGTAAATTTCTTCGATGGACATCTTCATATCGCAGGAATATACCCTGAGATATTGTGAAAAGTCTACTAATTCTTTCATTTTTTTAATTTTCTTGTCTCCATCTTCGTTTATGGAACTGAATATATTTTTAACCGAAGCTACCGTGCCGATAAATAAAAAAGTTCTAATCCAAATCATTGAAAATCACCCTGTTCTTTTGAAAATCATATATTTCATTTACCTTTAAGGGACGATTGTTAAGAATGAATGCTCTGTCAAAAAAATTATTTTCAATAATACTTTTTAAATATAAATTTTTTTTCACATCATCCAAACTGAATCCATGGGCTGTCGCTATAATTTTAACTCCGCTTTTTAAAGCATACTGAACAATCTCAAAATCATTGACGGAACCTAACTCATCAGAAATAATAACCTTTGGCGAAAGAGCTCTTATGCTCATAAAAAATCCGTCGCTTTTATTGCAGTAAGATAAAACATCCGTTCTTCTGCCTGTGTTCATTTGAGGTACTCCATTATAAACAGCACTTATTTCTCCCCTTTCATCAATTAATGTAATATCACATCCTTCAAAATATGGATTTTTAAAACCATCGCTTAAATTTTTTGCCACATCCCGTATTAATGTTGTTTTTCCGGAAAGAGGAGGACCTATAACCAAAGTATTGTAGATGTTTTTGTCCGGGGTTATAAGATGCTTTAATGCTTTCTCGGAGCATCCCGGGAATTCTCTTGCAATTCTTATGTTAAGTGAGGTAATATTTTTAAATCCTTTAAATCCGCTTTGATCGTATATGCAGTCTCCGCTTATTCCTACTCTGTGCCCGCCTTCAATCGTTATATAGCCCTTGTTGATTTCATTTTCGAATGCATGAATTGAATTTTTTGTAAAATTCGCTACTATATCATCAATATCTTTTTTGGTAATGACAATTTTTTCATCTAAAAACAAATCTCGTTTTGAAGTTTTAATCATCACGGGGCTGTTGACCCGAAGCCTGATTTCAACGGCTTCCTTTAAAGCAATTCCTGCCCGGGACACAACATTTCTCACTTTTACATTTAAACAGTTCAATAAATTCAACATGAAATCATCACCTTGTCCTCTTAATCTATAATATTATCTTTTTGAAAATTTATGACTATTTTTGGGACATTCCTTGAAAAGCTATCCCGCAAAGAGTCACCCCATTTTCAAGGTGTGTCCC
>DAIMMU010000071.1:0-12591 GCA_036720515.1 Sedimentibacter sp. | reverse complement strand
AATATAATTGAAATCAAGCATCCGAATGAAACCTTATATGCAAATATGTAAACGCAAATATGGAGGACAGATTAAACCGTGAAACTGAAGCAATGGTATTTGATACAAAATCTGCTTAACTCCATTAGCCTTGCCCTTTGATACTGAAATATTGTATTAATTGCGTAGATGTTAAGTTGCATTGCGTGCTCTTTTATTAGAATTAATTGATAATATAAATACGAACTCAAAGGAGGGCACAAAAATGTTCAATGATAATTTAGAAAGAGAACGAAAAAAAGCAGGACTTACTCAAGAAGAGTTAGCTACGGAATTGCATGTTGTAAGGCAAACAATATCAAAATGGGAAAAAGGACTTTCTGTTCCAGACTCCATTAGTCTTGAAAAAATGTCTGAAATTTTTGAAGTTAGCATAGAAAATCTACTAGATTCAACAGAAGATGTAAATGCTAAGCTGAATCAAAAGGATATTTTGGAACAATTGGCAATATTTAATGAGCAGAATGCGGAAAAACAGAGAGCAAAAAATCGCATCAAAAAAAGATGCAGACGATTAGGTATTGTAGTTATTGGGGCATTAGCGATCTTATGGTTAAGTTTATTTTCTATTGATATAATAAGGTTAAAAGGGAATGAGGATATTAGTAAAAGACCAATTGTAACAACTTATTTAGAAGGATATGCTTCAGAATATATGTACTATGAAAGTATTGGATATACTGTATATTATAATTTGACAGGTAATGCACAGTTTGTAAGTGGAGAAATTAGAGTTCTTGGAATACCACTTATTATTTGGGAATAAGGAAGACAAATTCCAATTTACAGTACAGAATTTTTTAATATGAGGTGACAAATGGAGATCACTTTACGCAAAGCATCTTTATCAGATGCAAATGAGCTATATGATTTACAAATAAAATCTTTCAAGCAGCTTCTCGATAAATATCATGACTATGATTTCAGCCCCGGGGCAGAAAAAATCGAAAAAACAATGCATAGATTAAAGGAATCTAATTCTGACTATTATTTTATTTGCCTTAACAATATAAACATAGGAGCTGTAAGAGTTATCTATGCTAACAATATATGCAGTTTAAAACAGATTTATATATTGCCGGAATATCAAGGAAATGGATTTGCACAGCAGGCAATTTGTAATGTTGAAAAACTTTATCCGGATTCAATACGCTGGGAGTTAGACACTATAAAGCAAGAAGAAAAACTGTGTTATCTATATGAAAAAATGGGGTATGTTCGAACAGGAAAAGAGGAAAATATAAAATTGGATATGGACCTTATCTTTTTTGCTAAATAAATCATTTTATAAATAAAACGGAGCGGGAGTTCGCTCCATTTTTTAATCGATTATTCTTGTATGCTACATATATCATGGGAAACATTTTTCATTGATTATTCAGCATAAATTTTAACCTTTATTGTGGTGTTGTGTTCATCATCCCATGCTTCAACATCCACTATGCTTGGATCCTCCAATGTTCCGCTCAGTAATTCATCAACAATTTCGGCAAAATCAATGCTTGATATATCAATACCCTTGCTTTCCATTTCTTCTCTGGCATCCTTGGGTATCATGGAGGTCATTTTGACTGCTATGCCTCCTAAAATTTTAATAAGTCTTATAGGTATGTTTACATTTACATTTACCGTATTATTTTCTGACGTTACCCTGATTTTAAGAAATTTATAATTTACCTTTTTTCCTTCCGGAACGATTACAGCATTGATTTCATCCCCGGCTTCCGAAGAACTGCCAAGAGCGTTAAGAAGCTCCATTGCTTCCTCAGCCGTAATCTGCCCGTTTTCCACCATTTCAAGTATTTTTTTCTGCTCACTCATTTTCTACCTCCTGAGAATTATAGATTCTTTATTTTTTCAGTTGCTTCCTTAGCGGTAAGCTCACCTTTTGAAAGCTTGTCAAGAATTTCATTTTTGACTGCTTGTTTTACTTCATTTTCTTTTTCGGCATCCTTGTTTGAAACCTCAAATCCGAGACTTTTTATAACGGCATCCAATTTGCTGCGAACGGTTGGATAGGATATTCCCATTTCTTTTTCTACATCCTTTATACTGCCGCGGCATTTTATAAAAATTTTTAAAAAATTAAGGTCATCCTCGGGCAGGCTGCAAAATTCGCATGGTTCAAAATCACCCTCAATTGATGTGGAGCACTTATGGCATCCAAGCTTAGTAATTGATAATTTTTCTCCGCATACCGGACATTTGCTGGGAGCTTTATATTTCATTTTTTCACCATCCTTGTTATAACCATAATATACCTTTCTAAGCAAAATGTCAACATGTAAATTAAAATAATTAATTTTAATATTAACTATTTTAATTTACATATTAATATTATTAATATTATTAATATGTCGTCGAATTATTTCGTCACAATCAAGAATGTTATAATTGTCTTTATATCGAAACACTCGTTGTACATGCTTATAATAATTATGCTTATTAAGTTGCTTCATTTTTTGTAAACATAAAACATATTATATTTTTACTCGCATAATATATTTTACAAGCAGTATTTAGTATCAAGGGGGAGTGTTAATGAAAGTAACTATAACCAGCGAATGCGGAGATTGGAAGGAAATGCTATATACAAAGGATATAGTGACATATGATGTTAAAAATCAGGAGATATTGGATTTTTTCGTTCAATTGGGTGATGCCTACGGCAACAACGATGCACTTGATGATATGTTTGAATGTTTGTACAATTTAATTAATTACGGCTATCTTTATACTGATGAGGATAATAGAAATGATAATTACTATGATGATTTTGATTATGATGAAAATTATTTTGATTTTGATGATGAAGAACCTGAACTATTTTCTCAGGACGGCTTTAAATTAATTCATTCTGAAGTCGAGTATTATGTTGATGACGAATTAGTATCGAAAGATGTATATGATGATGCATGGGATGACAGGTTAGGTTATTTAGGCTCATCAAATTGGGAAGAAAAAGGTCTTACTATTATTAATTCCGAAACCGATGAAATTATCTTTTTAGGGAAAATGTCTTAATGAGGTTTATCGACAAACTAAAAACAGGGCTGGCAGCCCTCGCAGGGGAATGCATCAAATTTGTTTGCTCCTTACGTCGCACAAATTTGGCATTCTTTGCGGTTGACCTACCAACCATTTCTCAGAAAAAACACTCTGAGAAATGGGGTTAGGGCATACCTATTTACTAATCTTCATCAAATTTAAGAACAGCAAGGAATGCTTCCTGCGGAACCTCCACACTTCCTATTTGTCTCATTCGCTTCTTGCCTTCCTTTTGCTTTTCCAAAAGTTTTTTCTTTCTTGATATATCGCCGCCGTAGCATTTTGCAAGAACGTCTTTTCTGAGAGCTTTTACCGTCTCTCTTGCAATTATTTTATTGCCTATTGCCGCCTGAAGCGGCACTGCAAACAAATGTCTCGGAATAACATCCTTAAGCCTTTCAACTATTCCTCTTCCTCTTTCATAAGCTTTTTGCTCATGAACAATTATTGAAAATGCATCCACCAATTCACCGTTTATTAGTATATCCATCTTAACCAGCTCCGAACGGACATAGCCGTCAATCTCATAGTCCAAGGATGCATATCCCCTGGTTTTTGATTTTAAAGCATCAAAGAAATCATAAATTACTTCATTTAATGGCAATTTATAATGGAGTATGACCCTTTTTGCTTCCATATATTCCATATTTACAAATATACCTCTTCGGCTTTGGCACAGCTCCATAATTGCTCCCACGTGTTCGGTAGGGGTCATTATAGACGCGGATACTATCGGTTCTTCCATATATTCTATCTCCTGTACGGGAGGCATATTTGTAGGGTTTTGCAAAATCAGCATTTCCCCGCTTGTTTTATATACTTTATATATTACACTTGGGGTTGTCGCAATAATATTTAAATCAAATTCTCTTTCAAGCCTTTCCTGAATAATTTCCATATGAAGAAGACCTAAAAAACCGCACCTGAATCCAAATCCTAAAGCTATTGATGTTTCAGGCTCAAATGTTAATGAAGCATCATTAACCTGAAGCTTTTCAAGTGCATCTCTCACACTGTTATATTCTTCTCCCTCAGCAGGATAAACTCCGCAAAAAACCATCGATGTAACCTTCTTATATCCCGGCAGCGGCTCTTTTGCAGGATTATCATTATTTGTTATGGTATCTCCCACCTGACAGCTTTTTACTTCCTTCATGCTAGCGCACAAATAGCCCACATCTCCGGAATAAAGACAGGATACAGGCTTCTGTGTCGGTGAAATTACACCCACCTCCGTGACATCAAAGGTTTTTCCTGTTGACATCATTTTTATTTTATCTCCTTTTTTAACCTGTCCTTCCTTGATTCTTACATATGCAACCACACCCCTGTAGCTGTCATAGTATGAATCAAATACCAATGCCTTCAAAGGAGCATCTTCGTCACCCTTAGGAGGAGGAATTTGCTTTACAATAGCTTCTAAAACCTGATCAATATTTATGTTGTCCTTTGCAGAAATAAGCGGGGCATCAGCACAATCCAGCCCTATCACATCTTCAATTTCCTGTTTTATTTCATCAGGTCTTGCACTGGGCAAATCTATTTTATTGATAACAGGTACTATTTCAAGATCCTGATCCAAAGCCAAATATACATTTGCCAATGTTTGGGCTTCAATGCCCTGAGCCGCGTCAACAACCAAAACAGCACCTTCACATGCCGCCAAGCTTCTTGAAACTTCGTAATTAAAATCCACATGCCCCGGAGTATCTATTAAATTGAAAGTATAATTATGTCCATCCTGTGCCTTATACAATAAGCTCATGGTCTGAAGTTTAATTGTAATTCCTCTTTCTCTTTCGAGGTCCATATTGTCCAAAACCTGCTCCTGCATTTCCCTATGAGTAAGAAGTCCCGTGTTTTCTATTAACCTGTCCGCCAAGGTTGATTTACCATGATCTATATGAGCGATTATCGAAAAGTTTCTTATGTATTTTTTTCTGTCCAAATAAGTTAAACCTCCCTAATTTAAACTAAGGGTATTATATCAAAAGTTTATGTAAATGTAAAATTATTATTTATCAATTTCGTTAATATACACATATAATATTTCCGACAATAAATCAGCGGTATATTGGACTTCTTCGTATGTATTTAAAGTGCACCCCACCTCAATCAAAAATGAGTAATCCGACAAATATTGATTGAAGTAGGCACCTTCTCTGATAATTAGGTCCCTTATGAGCCCCGGATACATTTCATAAGCTGTTTCATATAGCTTTCCTGCATTTTCTTTTAACTTTGCAGCATTGCTGTTTTTATTGCCTATGACTAAAGTACAGGTTGCAGCATTTTTACCGTTAATCTCTTTAGTTTTTACCTCTGACAAATGTGCCTCATAGCTGGAGTTTTCTTCGGCACCATCACGATGAAAATCAATCAGTATATTCTTTTTGCTTCCGGATAACACCTGCCTTACCGCATAATTTGAATTTGCATATGATGAGTTGTAATCGGGATAATCGTTATAATCCTTTAAGTGAGTATTTTTGATTTCTTTTGCAAGCAAATTGTCCGAAATCTTTTTTCCTATCCCCAAAATATTTAAGCTTTCATCTAATGTCCGGTAATTCGTTTCATAACTTGGTTTAAACGCTTCGGTTCCATGTGTGTGAAACAAAACTATATTCAGGCTTTCATTAACAGAAGCAGCGTTTAGGAATAATTTTCTCGGGGCGCTGCTTCTTGATGATGAGGTAATAACCTTAAAAAAATCTTTTTTCCGGTCATTTTCCAAATATACTTGTTTTGTAGTTTCCGTTTTATATTCATTTTCATTAAAAATCTCTAAATCTTCCTTTGGAGCTTCATTACTGGCTATTGTTTTAAACACTTCCTCAGATTCGCTTTGTGCATCATTCTCAATTATTTGTGTGTCATCATTTTTATTTTCCTTAAATGTTTTCTCCAAGAATATGTTAAAGTAAGACATAATCTTGTCAAATGTGCTCAGCTCGTTGTTATCATTTACTTTATCCGTATTATAGTTGATAGAAATTGTTGTGACTTCCTTGCCGGATTTTCTTTCCTCAGATAGATTGTATACAAAACTGTAGCCCAAAAAAAGTGCTGTCAGACATAATATAGACATCACCATATAAAACGACTTTCCACCCTTGTTTTTTCTTCGTCTCTTCATGACCTCAACTCCACATATTTTCTTAAAAGTAATATATTACTCCACATATTATCTAAAAAGTAATATATTAATGTATATGTGTATTGTTTCCTGAATAACACTGTTAATTTTTACAATTATATTACGAATTTACATACCCGGGGTGAACCGCCTTATTTATAGACTCTGCCAGCAACTCGGACAAAGAATCAATTATTTCATCCACATAACTGGGTGTTACAATTGATTCTCCGTACATCGGACTTAAAATTTCCTTTATAAACGCATGCTTTTCATTATATTCCAAGTCGCTTAAAATTCCCATTATCTGACCCGCATCAT
Organism: Sedimentibacter sp.; assembly: GCA_036720515.1. GTDB lineage: Bacteria > Bacillota > Clostridia > Tissierellales > Sedimentibacteraceae > Sedimentibacter. Next base: position 6,044 of record DAIMMU010000071.1, on the reverse strand, counting down.
CAGTTTTGCCACTTAATGTTTTTTCCATCATTTCAATGGTATCATTGACAATTGTTGCAGTATCAATTACAGTAGGTATTCCTACAGCAACAACCTTTGTACCTGTAGATTCCTTATTAAGTGAGCCTTGCATATTTCCTATACCGGAACCCGGCTCAATGCCTGCATCTGTTATTTGAACAACTGCGCACAGCCTTCTCATTTTTCGGGAAGCTAAAGCATCAATTACAATTAACAATGTAGGCTTTATTTTTTCAACAACACCGGCTATGGTATTAATGGTTTCAATTCCCGTTGTTCCTAACACTCCCGGTTCCAATATTGAAACTTCATTGAAATCCTCATCGTATTCTTTGTTGTAAGCCTTGAAATATTGCCTTGTTACCTTTATTTTGTCAAGTGTTTTAGGTCCCAAAGCATCCGCCGTAATATTTCTGTTTCCCAAGCCAACAACCAATACTTTCTCCCTTTCAATTTCTGATACATCTCTGATAGCCTTGGACAATATATCTATAACTTCATTTCTTGATTTTTGCGATAAGTTTTTTAAGCTTTTCGTTTCATAGGTAATATATTTGCCCATTTTCTTCCCCATGGCTTTTTCAGCCTCTTCATCTGTGATTTCAAGTTCTACGACTTCTCCATGGCTGTAATCATGAGTTTTTAATGTTACACCCTGAACCTTCCGGGCAAGTGATTCATTTGCCTCATATGCCAAATCTGTTCTGTACATAATTCCTCCTGTAATGTATAATTTAGTAGCTATTCTGAGCATAGAGAAAGATACCTGCGTGTCTAACTGTTTTTTCAATTGGTGAATGAGACTGCAGGCTCCTTAGAATGACACAAATATTTTCAAGCATAGTTTTATTATAGTTTTTTTTGATTTTTTTATTCTTTTTACTTGATTTTTGCATAAATAGTCTGTATAATTGATTTGCTGTCAAAAATATTATCATTATATACAGGATGCTAAAATAAAGCATTTAGATAAGACTATTATAAGGAGGTGACTATTTTGGCAAATATTAAATCTGCAAAGAAAAGAATTTTGGTAATAAACAAAAAAACTGAAGTAAATAAGAGCAGGAAATCTGAAATTAAAACATATATTAAGAAATTTGAAACAGCATTAAACGAAGGCAACTACGAAAAAGCTCAAGAATACTTAAGAATATGCGAAAAGAAATTATATCAGGCAGCTGCAAAAAATGCTATTCATAAAAACGCTGCAGCAAGAAAAGTAAGTAGATTATCGAAGAAACTTAATAAAGCAGCATAACTCGCAGGAGAATTCACCAATTTATTTGCTGCTTTCGGTCGCATAAATTGGGAATTCTTTGCGGTTGACCTACCGCCATTTGTTGTTCGCTTATGCTCCAACAAATGGGGTTAGGGCATACAAAGACACTGATAGGTCTTTTTTAATTTTTGCACTCATTTTATTATTCCGTTTGTAATCAATTCAAGCCCCACCCTGTTGTCTATTTCACCTGTCTTTATTTTCTTATCAATCTCCAAGAATCTCCTCATATAGTATTCAATAGTTTCCATATTTAGATTCTTTGATTGTTTTGAAAGCTTTGTAGCCACGAAATTTTTAATTTTCATTTTATTGATTATATCATTGTAGCCATATCCTTTTTTTTGTAAAAGTACGTATTGATAAAGCATTCTGTATTGTCTTGCAATCATATGGATTATAAATTGCTCGGGAGTATTGTTTAAAAGCATTTCCTCCAATATTTCAAATGATTTTTTCTTATTATTTTCACATATGCAGTCAATTAGTCTGAATATATTGCTTTCAACGGATTTAATCAACAGCAGATCCAAATCGGAGGTTGTTATATTCTTTTTTTCATTATTATGGGACATAATTTTATTAATTTCATTATTTACATGATATAAGCTGACTGTACTTTCATACTCTAAATAACCGGAGTTATTTGCCATATAATTTGCATCAGACATTGAAATATTATAGCCGCTTTCCTTGAATTCATCTGTGATATACTTTGTCAGCTCCCCTTCTGTCAGCCTGCTAAATTCAAATACCGCCTTTTTATCTTTCAGCTTTTTTACAATTTTTTTTCTTGAATCCGGTTTCCCATCCTTTATTACAAAAATCGTGATGCAGCTCTCATTTTCATCAATAATATTTATTAACTTTTCCTCTTCTTTTTTATCCAAGCTTCCTGTTGATGTTAAAAAAACAGCTTCCTTCAGTATACATAGCTTTTTATCAGCCATAAAAGGAAATGTATCCGCAAATTCAAAATAATCATTTAAGCCGGGCAGCTTTTCGAATTCTGCATAATTCATATCCTCATAGCTTTTATCAATATATTTGCATTTAATATATTTAACGGAATAATCTATGAAATATTCTTCATTTCCGTAAAACAGCAAATAATTTGGAAGCTTATCTTTATCAGTTATATTTTTAATTAAATTATAGCTCATAATTTTCCTCACCCTTCAACATCCATATAATTAAAAAACAAAATATAATTAACTTGTAAATTATTCCTGCCAAATAAAGCACATAATAGTTATCGGACTTTTCGTTTATATATGTATTATAGTACAAATTGTCATCTTTTAAAATAATATTTATTTCTCCATCTTCAAATGTTGAAAAAATCTTGCTCCCTGCACTTTCATACCTTAAAATAACTTCCTCTGAGGGAATACCGTAAAAATTTCTGCCATAGCTTAAAACGGCAATTTCAGGGCTTACCGCATCAACAAATTGCATTGTGGAAGATGTCATGCTGCCATGATGAGGTACGATAACTATGTCATATTTATTTAAATCGTTATAAATTGCATATTCCGCCTCTTCCTCTATGTCACCCGGAATCAGAATATTTCTGTTGTTATAATTCAAAGAAATAATCAGGGAAGAATTGTTGATATTGTTTAAAACTAAGTTCTTGTAAGGCCACAGTATTCTGATATTTAAATTATCGTCAACTTTCATTTGATGACCCATGCTTAGCTCTTGTACATCTGTATAGATTTCATTGCCTCTTGAAGAAAATATTTTATTGACCTCTATGTGGCTGTTTAAAATGTCATTTAAGCCGGAATAATGATCTTCATCCCAGTGGCTTATAAATATTGCATCCGCTTTTGTGATTCCCCTCTTCGTTAAGTATGGCACCGCAATATATTCACCCATTCCCTTAATTGAGGTGCTGCCGCAGTCAACCACAAGATTCAATCCTTTATATTTGATTGTTGTAAACAATCCTTGCCCAACATCTGCTATGTTGAAATAGAGACTGTTATCCGCCATTGGAAATACTATGTATGTAATTGAATAAAAGCCTATTATTGCAGCAATACCGATTATTTTGCACCTACATGTTTTATTGATATTTAAGTATATCATAAAAAACAAAGCAATGTAAAAAAATATTATATGACATAATGACATGGTAGGAACAATTACACCGTTAAAAGCAAGTTTATCAGAGATATCAATTATATACCTGAGACTATATAAAATATAATCAAATATTTCAAACGGCTTAATTAATAAAACAGGAAGCAATGAATTTAATATCATAAGTAAAAATCCGGAAATTATGATTGCGGTAAATACAGGCAAAAGCAGCAAATTATAAAAAAAACCCATAACCGGAACAAAATTAAAATAATAAACTATTACCGGCAATGTAAATATTTGAAGAAATAAATACATATACAGATTTTTAAAAGGAGTATTTTCGGATTTTATATATTTATTATAAATTATAAAGCTAAGTGCTGCCGAAAATGATAATAAAAACCCTGCGTCAAAAATCCAAAAAGGATTGTAAACAGTTAAAATCAGAGCTGCAAGGCCAATTGAATTTAATGAATTATATTTTCTGTATAAAACTTCAGAACCGAAAAGCAGAGTAAACATAACCAATGCACGCATAACCGACAACGGAAAGCCTATTAAAAAGCCGTAAAACCATATGATACACCAAGACAACAACCAGCTGACTCTTCTGTTTAAAATGAATTTAAAGACATTTAAAAGGAAAATATACATAAGAACAATGTGTGTCCCGGATACCGCAAAAATGTGTGCAAGACCCATAACTTTAATATTATCGTACAGCTCATCATCTAAATAATTCACATCACCTAAAATTATGGACAATATAATATCTGCATTATTTTTGTTCAAATTTTCGTAGAAAGTATTTTCGGCATAACTTCTGAATTTACTTGAAATAGTGTTTAGAAATGAATAATCCGAACTGATAAGAACAGCGTCGCCCTCGGAAAACAAAGCTGCACTTATGTTCTTGCTTCTTAAATAGTTTTCATAGTTAAATAACATTCTGTTTTTAGCTAATTGATTTTCCGCTACATTGCATCTAACTTTTATTATACTGTTTCCTTTAATATTTTCGCTTTTACCTGAATATAGAATTATATTTTCTTCATTAAAAAGCGGGGTGTTGTTTATGCTGATAACCGAGGCATTAAAGCTTAAACTATCAGATTTGGTTTGATCTTTTATCTTTGCTTCAATTATTATATTCTCATTAATGTATTGAGAAAGAATCGATATTGAATTATAATTGCAGTTAAGGTATGATAGTATTACAAATGCAATAATTACGGCATTATATACAAATTTTTTATTTATTATCGAATTATAAATAAGCACGGCAAAAATAGCTGTAAAATAATAGCTGTAGATATTTAATTCATAAGAAATAATACCAATTGCATATGCTGCAAATATTGAAATTATTATATACATAAAACACCTCTTAATATTTTACCAAATATTAGATAAATTTTAAAGTAATTATTCGGGAGTAAAGATGATTATTAATCAATATGAAGTAAACAACATAACGGACAACCGCTATTTAAATGAAATTTATAAGGAAGCTTTATTTATAGATATTGAGACTACAGGCTTGTCAAGAAAATATTCGGATATTATATCTATAACCCTTTTGCTCTATGAAAATGAGAAATATAAAATATATCAAATATTTTGCCAATATAAGATAGACCAGCCTTCCGCCCTTAAAGATTTGAGAGATTTTATAAAGTCAAAAAAATATGTTATCACTTACAACGGCAATAGCTTTGATATTCCTTTCTTAGCTGAAAAAGCAGAGCAAAACAATATAAATCTTGATTTCGATTCTTTAATTAAAATTGATTTATATAATTACATACAAAAATTTAAGAATAAAATTAATACTTATGATTTGAAATTAAAAACTGTAGAAGAATATTTCCGTATTGACAGAAAAGATACACTTGGAGGCAAAGATATTCTCACATTATACGAAGCATACCAATTAGAGCCGCGAAAGGAATTTTCATATTTAATACTTAGGCATAATTATGAGGACGTATACAATTTACCCTTTGTCATGAACAATGTTATTAATTTATATGATGATGTTATATATTTAAAAAACCTCATTGTTACAATTAATAATAGGGATATCTCAATCAAGAAGAATTCACTTCTGTGTAAATTCAATGTTATAACAAATATGAACAGGGATTTTATTAACCACAGCATAAATTGCAATATGAAGCTGTCTGTTGATTCTCAAACCCTGGAAATTATCATACCTTTAAACTTATTCAAAGATGAAAATATCAAGGAATTTTATTATTTGGACAACAACGAATATAAAATCAACAGCTATACTGCAATAAAGGGAATAAAAAGAAATCTAATTCCCATAAAAATAAATGATAAAATTTATTATGACAATATCAATAATATAGTTAAAAACAATGTGGAAGATGCATTTGAATTACCGGTATTATCATCCTGAGCATATCAAAGGATCTCATGGGATCTCATGGCAGAGGTGTCCTCATACCTACGATGATCGCATAAATTGGGAGTTTATTGCGAATGAAAATGGGTAGGACGCGTATTGCATATTTCATCTTCGGTTTAGAATGACATAAAAATAAGACCTATACAATTGTATAAGTCTTTTTTGGTGCCCAAACGCGGAATCGAACCACGGACACGGAGATTTTCAGTCTCC
>DAIMMU010000275.1:0-1738 GCA_036720515.1 Sedimentibacter sp. | reverse complement strand
TACACTACTGTTTCGGATTTGGATGTTCTTTACGTATCACAGGATGCACCTGTTACGGTAACCGTTGATGCACTCCCCGGTGAAACCTTTGAAGGAAAGGTTATGAGATTAGACCAATATACCGACAGAGAAGGAAAGACCGTATATAATGTTCAAATAAAGGTCGAAGGCAGAGAAGGCTTAAGACCCGGTATGAATACCAACTGTTTTGTAGACTCGGGAGAATCATTTGATACATTGCTGGTTCCGATTGAAGCTGTATTTGAAGAAAACGGCAAACAAAAAGTTGAAATACTTGTCGGAGAAAACGAAGTTGAGATAATTGAAATCGAAACCGGTCTTATGAACGATATGTATGTTGAAGTGTTAAGCGGTTTAGAGGAAGGGCAGCTTGTTGTTACAGGCAGTACTAAAGACTTAATGCCAAGTCAGTCTGTTCCGGAAAATGATTCATTACTGCCAAGTACAAAACAATAAGGAGTGGTAATAATGCGAGATAGAGGGAATATTTCAAACCTATTGGTAAGGTTGAAATTTTCTGCCATGATGGCATTAGACGGAATAACATCCAACGTGCTCAGAACATTTTTAACGGTCCTTGGCATATCCATAGGGGTTGCGGCAGTAATCAGCTTAATGGGCATAGGCGAGGGAGCAAGAAGATCTATAGTTGCTCAATTTGAGAGTTTAGGCGAGAATGTTATTGTAATAAAATCAAATGCGGAAAATGTTAAATTTAATGTTGAAGAAACTGAAATGTTGTCAAAAAGAATATCGGGAATCGAATATGCAACCCCCGTTATTTATACGCAGGATACACCTATCAGGTGGCGAAGAGACGAAAGTAAAATGAATATTGTGGGTGTAAATGAAAATTATCCTGAAATAAAGGATCACCCTGTGATTAACGGAAATTTTTTTACATCACTTCATGTAAAGCAAAGATCGCCGGTTGTGGTTTTAGGCTATAATGTTGCCAATTCTTTGTTAAACGGAAGAAGTCCCGTCGGTCAGACTATGAAAATTGACGGCATAAACTACAGAATCGTTGGAGTTTTAGGACAAAAAGGTGATGGTAAGGGTGACGGGATCGATGATAAAATCGTAATACCCTACACATCTGCAATGAAGATAGCAAAAACAAAGGATATATTAGAAGTATGGGCAAAATCCAACACTGCGGAAGATGCGGAATTAGCAATGGTTCAGCTTGGCAGAATTTATAAGAGAAAAATCGGCATGGGAAGCAATATAACGCCTAATAACGGAAGCACTGGAGATCCGTCCGGCGAAGGCGAAGTGATTGTAGAAGAAACAACTGAAATGCCAATGGAAGAGCCGATACCCGAAGAACCCGGTGTACCCGAAAAAGAAAATGTTTTTGAAAAGGGCGAAGAGCCTCTTACTATTACAAGCTTAAATAATTTAGTCAAGGAAGCAGACCAGGCAAACAGAATAATGTCCGTGCTTTTAGGAGGAATTGCAGCCGTATCACTTTTAGTCGGCGGTATAGGAATTATGAACATAATGCTTGTAGCGGTAACGGAAAGAACCAGCGAAATCGGTGTCAGAAGAGCTTTGGGAGCAAAGAAGGAAGATTTATTGATACAGTTTTTATTGGAAGCAGTCTATGTAAGTATAATAGGATGTGTAACGGGAATTCTTTTAGGAGCGTGGGCGGTAAGCATCGTATCAAAATATGGTCTTTCTGCGGTAGTAAGCTTTGAATCGATTCAAA
>DAIMMU010000274.1:0-1740 GCA_036720515.1 Sedimentibacter sp. | reverse complement strand
CCAAGAATGGGGATTATAATTGAGAATATGGGACTTTATCCTGAATTTACTGGGTTTAAAAACTTGAAATATCTTGCAAGTATTAACAATTTGATTACAGATGAGGATATTAGAGCTTCAATTGCAAGGGTAGGGCTTGACCCTAACGACAAGCGCACAATTAAAAAGTATTCATTGGGGATGCGCCAACGCATAATTTTAGCACAAGCATTTATGGAACACCCTGATATCCTGCTGCTTGATGAGCCTACCAATGGACTTGATGAAGCGGGAATAAAACTTGTAAGAGATATTTTGAAAGAAGAGGCAGCACGTGGTGCTCTGATATTTATTTCAAGCCATAATAAAGAGGACATTTCGTACCTTTGTGAGGTCATATATCAAATGAGTAATGGCAGATTGGAGGAAAAGGTATGAAAAGATGGTTTATTATTATGACTGCTCTGACGATTTCTTCTTTGATAATAGGTTTAATAGGGAAGCATAGTTTTGTGGACAATGGAATCATGGGTATCCGTACACTGGAGGATATCCGAAAACTGGATTGCAATGTTAATCAAATATTTACAAGCAAAGATGTCGATGCATTCATAAATGATTATCCGGACACATTTTTCAAAAACTTGCCTGACAACATAAATGTACTTATTGTAAAGCCAACCAATAATATTAGGCAATATGATTTTACCATGACGCAAGAAGTCAAAATTATAGAGGTATTGATTGGAAGTGCTAATAAAGGCAGTCTTGTGGAATTGGTGGCAGGTGGCGGTATATATGACCAGAAATACAAATATATAGGCGACAATTACGGAAATTCCAGACCCATATACTTTGGGATGATGAATATTATGTTCCCTGATAACTTATATTTGGTTTTTGTTAACGCGCTTAATACAAATATCTATACAAAAACTATGCGTTATCATATGGCTTTTTCGTTATTTAGTGCATTTAATATCACAGATGACTATTCTATCCCCATTAGTAAACCGGTAAATGAGATTCTATACAATGATTTTGGCAATAGTGAATTTCTATGTGATTCCTACAATACACTAGAAAAGTTGCTAGAACTCAAAAAGCAAGTGATTAACCAATTCCTTACTTCCGATCAGTTAGAGCTTCTAAGAGCAAAATGAGTTTACCAAGGATTTGTTTCTATAATTATGATACTATATTACTATATGTGTTATTATTTATAAATAGTAAGTTATTTACAATGGATGCTTTTAAAGAATTTTGTAAAAAACCAGCAGATTAATAAAAATATCTAGGATATTTGTTAATAAGGGTGTTGCAGAACCTACATGTAAGTTGTCTTTATATATGAAGGAAAAATAAAACATGCAATTTCAAAGGCTAATGAATAGCCGAATAAATTATTAATTTATGTTAAGAAAAATCATTCTGATATAATGCGCGCTTTATATTGATAGCTTTTCGTGATCTAATTGAACCTATAAGGATATGGCAGATGCAGGCTATATGCTATTCACTATAAAATAAAGGAGAAATAATTCATGAAACATAAAATGCTATCCGTTATCTTTATCATTGGGTTATTAATTCTCATGATGATAATTGTTTATGGATTATTTTTTAGAAGAAACAACTTCCAGAATTGCGTCTATAAGGATGATCTGCGGCAATTCTCTATCGATATCCCTAAAGAGTGGACTTATAAAATATATGATAAATCTGCCGGAAATGAAACGATTGAAGGAAGTCCTGATTATG
>DAIMMU010000273.1:0-1759 GCA_036720515.1 Sedimentibacter sp. | reverse complement strand
TTCTATACTTGTGAAACTCATCGGTTATGCTGCTTCCCGCATAACCGTATGCATTCAGGGACTGCTCCACCATTCTTATCCCGCCAAATGGATTAATCATTCGTTTTAACGGCGCATCGGTTTGAAATCCCACAATTACTTCATTTTCTCTGTCAAGATACCCTGGCTCAAAGTTGTCAATTCCTGAAATATGCTCCGTATCAACATCCAATACTCCCCTATCCAGCTCTTCCTTCATAAGAAGGGCGGCTTTTGAATATAAATTCTTCGTTCTTTCTGTAGCTTCTACAAGAAATGCTTCATTTCCGGCGTAAGGTTTATAATTTTTCTGTATAAAATCCCTTACGTCAATATTCTCCATCCAATTTCCTTTAATAAAGTTATTCCACTCTTTCATAGTTCCTCCCAAGTTATTTTGCCCGGGAACACAAAAAACCGCCCGGGTTTAGCCCAGGCGGCCGACTTTTAATTTAACTCACACTCCCTCGTGGTACTCCACTTTCCGCCAGTCATGTGATACTTGTATCTTACAATATATAAATTCCACTGTCAATACTTTTATGCATTTTCAATTATGTGGTTTACTTTTTCTTCTATTTGCTTCGTCATAAATTCTTCAGTGACTTTTTCTTCATAAAGCCTGGATATTGCTTTGTCTAATTGATTTTTGGCATTTTTTATTGAATCCAATGTTTTTCCGATTTCAGACTGAACCACCCAATCAAAAATCAATCCGTCAAAGAAGTAATCCGCAAAGGTTTCAAAGGAGCCTACCGCGATTTCGATTCCTGTCATCATTGTTATATCTGACATTTCCTTCTTGAAGTTTCCTAACATTCTTTGAGCCTGCTCGGCATATTCTCTTGCATCATCAATATTGCTGTGTTTAATTGCGGTTGTAATCAAACCGCCGCCCAATATGTCGACAATTCCCCAACCGTCTGCAGTCTCTAATTTTTTTATAGTCTTTTCAATAGCATCCAATGCCCTTTCGCCATAACAGATTGCCTCGTCAATTTCAATTATGTTGGCATTCATATTTTCTTTTCGTTTTATCAGATTTTTTAGCTCCCTACCGGCTTCCTTATCTTCTAAATTGATAATTTCCAGCTTCTTATTTATTAATTCTTCATATTCAACATCGCAGCCTTCAATTTTAGCAAGCTTATCAACGATTTTCTTAGATTCGCTGACGAGATAATCAATGTTATTCTTGCATTGATCATATTTTAATCTTGCTTTTAAAAGTTCCTGCTTTTCTTTGCTGAGTCTTTCTTCCTTTGTACCTAATATTTCGTAAAACAATGAAGTAATATTCTTTGATTGTAATTTTAAAACATCCTGATCTTCCTTCTCCAAGTCAGCCGACAGCTTGTTCAACAGAAGTTTTTCTTTAATAATATCTTGTTCGGTTTGTTTTAATAATAATTTTAGTTTATTCTTTTTTTGAATACATTTTTTCATGTCGCTTATTTTTTCATTGTATTTACTATGCATATTCTCCTGCCCTCTAACTATGGTAATTCTTTAATAGCTTTTTTGATTATATCATACATCACATTGCGATTCAAACAGTTTTTAGCCATAAAAGACAGGAATACGTTTCAATTTTTTTATTAATATAATATTGAATATTATATTGCCATACTGTATAATGGATTATAAAATAAAAAGGAGGTTCATATATGATTACAAAGGATATGACAATTCGTGAAGTTATTATGGCAAAGCAGGAAGCTGCCGAAATATTAATGGCTCA
>DAIMMU010000070.1:0-12897 GCA_036720515.1 Sedimentibacter sp. | reverse complement strand
TCCAATTTATACAGGTGAATAAAATACTTTAGACTGATTATGGGAGAAATATTAACATGCAGGACATTGAAGCAATATTTTTTGACTTATTTTTTACTTTGATTACACCTAAATATCATTTGCAACAGAATGAAAATGATGTAATAGGATTATCTGTTAAGGAATGGGAGTTATATGCCAATTATGCAAAAAGACAATATAGTAATAAATAAATTGCAACTTAAAAAGGTTGGTTTGAAACATGAATAATTTGAAAGTAGCTTTATTGCAGCTTATGCCTGAAAATACTTTAGATGGCAACCTGCAAAAAGGATTGAAATATTGCAGAAAATCCAAAGAAATGGGTGCAGACATTGCGTTGTTTCCAGAAATGAGGAGCATTGGCTATAATATACCTGAAGATATTGAAGAATTGAAAGAAAATGCTGTATCTGTTAATAGTGCATTTGTTAATTCATTTGGTAAAATTGCAAGAGAACTTAATGTGGCTATAGGAATAACCTTCCTTGAAAAGTACGATCCCTTACCAAGGAACACCATGTGCTTGTTTGATCGTTTTGGAAACAATATACTTACATATGCAAAGGTACACACCTGTGATTTTGATGATGAATGCACATTGATGTCTGGTAATGATTTTTATGTTGCTGATTTGGATACTGAGCAAGGTTATGTAAAAATTGGGGCTATGATTTGCTATGACAGGGAATTTCCGGAAAGTGCCAGAATTCTTATGTTAAAAGGTGCTGAGATTATTTTAGTACCAAATGCTTGCCCGATGGAGATAAATCGCATATCACAGTTACGGGCGAGAGCTTATGAGAATATGGTTGGCATTGTAACTGTCAATTATCCAAAAGGAAAACCTGACTGCAACGGTCATTCCACAGCCTTTGACGGGATTGCCTACAGTACATCTGAATTTGGCTCAAGAGATACTCTTGTAATTGAAACCGGTGAACGAGAAGGGGTTTATATAGCTGACTTTCCCATTAATGAAATAAGAGAGTATAGAAGCCGTGAAGTACATGGAAATGCATACCGGCATCCACAGAAATACAAATTACTCATTTCCGAAAGTATTAAAGAACCATTTATCAGAAAGGATTATAGAAAATAATATAAGGGAGACTTGTATATGAAAAGTACTGCAGTACTAATTTATAATCAATTTTGTAATTTTGAATTTAGCGTGGCACTTGAAATGCTTGCTATAGCTGAAAAGCCGATAACAGTGTTTGCAAAATCATTAACCCCTGTGCGTAGCGAAGAAGGTCTGGCCATTTTACCCGATAAAACCATAGATGAATTAGTTATTGAGGAATTTGACAGCCTACTGTTGACAGGAGCTGCTGATATTAGAGAAACAATCAATGATGAAAGCATACTAACCTTCATACAGAAGTTTGATAATCCTATGATGAAAATTGGAGCTATATCGATTGCTCCAATCCTACTTTTAAAAGCGGGAATGTTAAAAGGTAAAATCTTTATGGCAGGGATTAACAAGGACGATTTATTTGAGGAAGGTTTTACTGAAAATGATTTAGCCGGTATGGTAGGATGGGATGATAATCTTAAATCTCCTATTAAAGAAGGGTTTATTATCTCCGATAATATCGTAACATCTGTTTCCTATAACTTTGCCAAATGGGCGCTTGCTTTTGGTGAAATGGTTGGAGTTCATATTCCGCCTGAGACTTTTGGGTTAGGAATATAGAAGTAATAATATATAATAATCGTTGAGGTTATACAAAGATGAAGATTGAAATCGAAAGTAACATATTGCGTTATTATTTACGAAATATATATTTTATTAACGGAACTGCGTATGCGGGAAAATCCACCATGGTTGCTATGCTTGCCGAAAAATACGACATGGTTCACTGCTGTGAAAACTATCATGCCAAGAGCTGTGATAAATTCGCTACGCCTGAATTTCAGCCTAATATCGGATATTTTCAAACAAAGAAGGACTGGCAAGAGTTTATAAATCGTACACCATACGAATATGAGAGATGGATAGATGGTTGTTCACGGGAAGCCACGCAAATTGAAATTGCTGAACTACTTCGCATACCTGAAGGTCAAAAGGCAATTGTAGATACCAACATATCATTGGATGTGCTGCGTGAAATATCCGATTATCACCATGTTGCCATCATGCTTTCTCCGCAATCGATGTCGATAGATAGTTTTTTTGACAGGGATGATGATGAAAAACAATTTTTGTTGGAGCAAATACAGCTTGCGGATAACCCAGAAAAAACTATGGATAACTTTAAAGAATGCTTAGCAAGAATTAATAGCAAGGAACGCTACAACGAATTTTTAAACAGCGGTTTTTTTACGATAATCCGAGAAGACACTACAATAGATACACGGTTTGAAACCATGAGTAGATTGGCAGAGCATTTCCAGCTTGAATCACAGTAAACTATAAATAGTAGTGAGTAAAGGTATGAATTGGATAAAGCGGAAAATACGGGAGGTACATTTGCACATATGGAAAATATTTATGAAGTCTTTGAATTTTATAACGCCGGCGCCGAAAAAGGAAGATTAGAAAAGGGACTTGGAAAAGTTGAGTTGTATAGGACTAAGGAGATATTGAGAAAATATATCACCAAGCCTAATAATACAATTTATGATATTGGCGGAGGTATTGGAATATATTCATCCTGGCTTACAAAGTTAGGAAACGATGTACACCTTTTAGAATTAGCACCATCGGCGGTTGAATATGCTGTTAATAATCAAAGTGAAAATAATAATTTTGTTGCGGAAGCATGTGACGCAAGAAATGTTAATAGACCTGATGAGAGTGCAGATATGGTTTTACTTATGGGTCCGTTGTATCATCTGCAAGATAGAAATGACCGATTAAAGGTTTTGAACGAAGCTAAAAGAGTTTTAAAGAAAGATGGTCTGTTATTTACGGTTGGAATTTCTAAATACAGTTCTACAACTTGGGCATTATCAACCTATGGACAAGATAATAACTTTTTAGATGATGATATATATATTAATATGATTGAAAATGAATTATCATCAGGCATACATAATAGACCTAAAGAATATCCATTTATTATTGCACAATCGTATTTCCATACTCCATTAGAATTGCAAAGAGAAGTTGAATCGGTAGGGTTTAAAACAATTCAAAAACATGCAATAGAAGGAGTAATTTGGTTTACACCATGTTTAGATGAAAAATGGAATGTCATAAGCAGCAGAGAAAGATTATTAAATATAGTAAGACAAACGGAAAATGAAGGAGAAATAATGGGAATGAGTCCACATTTTATGATTGTATCGAAAAAATAATGATGGTCTAACTATACGGTCTATGCTGTTATTTGGAAATAGAAAAAGGGTACTAAGATGTTAGCTGCGCATATGACGGGCTATCCATAATATTGTAAAAATTTAGATAACACGAAGCAAACAAGCTCCAACTTATTACCATGGAGGAAAATAATGAATATTAAATGGGAACAGGAATGGGATAAAATATATAAAAGCCAAGGGGAAGTTCAATTTGATATACTACCAACTGTAAAAGTAGCGGCAGATATTTTTAAAAAAAATGGCATTAAAAATGTAATGGATTTAGGATGTGGTACAGGAAGACATTCGATATACCTTGCAGAGCAGGGTTTCAAAGTATATGCTACCGATATTTCTGAAACAGGATTGGAAATAACAAAATCAAAAGCTGAAAAATTGAATTTGAGTAATATTGAGTTTAAACAACATGATATGAGAGATATATTATTTGATAACAATACATTTGGTGGAATCTTATGTGTATGGACAACGGGACATGGGACATTGGAGGACTCCCGTAAAAATATTAACGAAATATACAGAGTGTTAAAAACTAATGGAATAGCAGTTATTGATTATGTATCAATATATGATGAAAATTATGGAAAAGGCATAGAGATAGAGAAAGATACCTTTATTAATAATGTTGAAGGTGAAGAAAACATTCCACATCATTATTCCTCAATTGAAGAACTAAACGAATTATATTCAAATTTTTCTCAGGTTGAGATAACGCCGGTTGATTATCAATTTTTTGATAATTATGGAGAGAAACACATTATAAAAGCATTTGTTGTTATCTCTATAAAGTAATGTATAGCTCACGTTTTTCTCTACATAAAAAAATAATCTTTTTGAAAGTTTTGGATTGCAGATTGGAGGGAATTAAAATAAACGTTGAGATACGTAAACTGACACCAGATTTGTTAGAAGATTACTTATATTTTTTCGAAAATGAAGCTCATGAAGATAATGAAGGTATTATAATTTTGAGGTGATAGTAAATGAAGATAAAAAAGCTGCAGCAGTCTGAAAAAGTGGATGTAATAAATCTTGTATGGAACGTTTTTTTAGAATTCGAAGCGCCTGATTATATAGATGAAGGTATCAATACGTTTCGTGATTTTATTAATAATGAGGGCGCAATAAGCGGACTTGAAATATATGGAGCATACGAAAATGGAAATCTTATTGGCATAATAGCAACGAGAAACGAAGGTAACCATATTGCATTATTCTTTGTACATGGAAAATATCATAGGAAGGGGATTGGGCGGAAATTACTTGAAGTGGTTCTAAAAGATAGTACATCAGAATCAATCACTGTTAATTCATCACCTTATGCAACAGAGATATATCATAAACTGGGATTTGTAGATACCGATATAGAACAGACAAAGGAAGGTATGAGATTCACACCAATGAAATACCAAAAATATCGATAAAAGGTATGAAAAAATTTTATGAAAGTTGCGGATTTGAAGCCGTACCCTTCAGTTATAATGGGGACGGTATGAGAATAAAAATTGAAAAATAATTATTCAAATTCTAATTTACTAGGGAGAAAATATGTATAAAAGTGCAATTCACATATATGGAGCATCAGGCTCAGGGACATCTACTTTAGGTAAGTTTATATCAGAGCAGCTTGGATATACTTTTATGGATACTGACGATTATTTCTGGCTTCCAACAAACCCAAAATACACTAAGAAAAGAGATAAAGCAGAAAGGCTTCAAATGATGGAGAAAGATATCCTGAAATCAGATAAATCTGTTATTTCTGGTTCACTCGTAGATTGGGGAGATAACTTGATTCCATATTTCACATTGGCAGTTCGGGTAATAACGGATAGTAAAGTTCGTATTGATCGATTAAGAGAAAGAGAAAAAAGGTATTTTGGTTCACGTATAGAAATTGGTGGAGACATGTACCAGAATCATTTGGAGTTTATTGAATGGGCGGCATCTTATGACACTGGAGATGTAAACATGAGAAGTAAAGCAAAACATGATGACTGGCAAAAATTATTAAGGTGTAGGCAAATTATTGTAAACGGTGAAGACCATTTAACGTATAATTTGGAACTTATAAAAGATAGTCTGTTACTATAGTAACAAATTCCAATTTGTAGCTAACCTATTACATAATTCCAATTATACTCATCATAGTTATAAGAGGAGTAGATACAATAGACACTAAAACAATGGAGGGGTTATAATTGAATCCAAGTAATTCAAGTTCAATTAGCATTATTGGTGGAGCAGATGGACCGACGTCTATTTTTATAATTGGAAATCCGATTTTGACTATTATAACTTTTATATTAATATTACTATTAATAATAGGAGTTTTACACTTAATTTTCAAGGAAAAGTCGCATAAGTAAGAAATGCGTTGTAAGAAATTGAATGGAGTAAAAAGTTGACTATGTAAATTATGGAACGTATTTATTTAATTACAACCTTATGATTAGAAGCATGTAATTTAAGATTTTGAATAATGAGTTTACAGAAGTCAATAAAGGAAAACTAATAATTGTATGATAACGTTAAATAATAAATAGATAACTTCTACTCGTGTCTATAATATATAGGAGGTAAGTCGATATGGATAAGAAGGTAATAAGGACAATCTGTATAGTATTGCTTCAGCATTTCTTCTGACAGGCGTCTTTACAGATAAAAATTACATTTTTTCGCCAATAGGGTTTTGTTTTATTATTGCTGGTAATATGCACAGTAGTAGGAAAATATAAGAATGTAAGAAATTTGAACATTTTATTAATATTTGCGTCTAAATATATTAGAATTATCATTAATAAATAGTAATTGTATAGGAGTGAAAGAGCATGAAGTTAAAATTTAAAGTTATAATTATTGCAGTTGTTTTAATGGTTGTTTTGTCAACTAATGTATTTGCATATAATGTAAACGTTACATTGCCAACATTCGATGTAAGAGTGAACAATATAGAAATAGACAACGAAAACAGAGAGTATCCTCTGCTTGTTTATAAAAATATTACATATTTTCCTATGACCTTTCATGACAGCCATTTTTTAGGTTTGGAAACTAAATGGGATGAAAGTATCGGATTAAAAATAAACAAAAGTGAAAACAAACATGGATATGTGGATTATAACTCTTCTGCAAATAAATCAAGTTATACTGCAGCAATTCCGTATTTTAATGTTGAAGTGAATGGAAATTCAATTGATAACAGCAAGGAAGAATATCCGATTTTAGTATTTAGAAATGTTACATACTTTCCTCTTACATGGAGATTTGCAGTTGATGAATTCGGATGGGATTACAAGTTTACACGAGAGAATGGTCTTGAAATAAGCAATCCAACACACACAGGTCTTAAGGTTACCGAGGTAAAATTACCTGTTGCAAGGAAAAGAGATTTTCATAACGGGGCATTTACGGTTGCCGGTGATTATTTTTATTATGAAGGCGAAAAAGGAATTATTTATCAAACACCAATAGATAATCCAAGTGTCAAAAAGTCAGTTTATGAACTTCCAATGTGGACTTATGGAGACAGCTATGTTTACCCAAGTCTGGAAACAGACGAAACCAGAAACTTTGGATATGGAATAGCAATGCTGACCTACCATCAGGGAGGAGCAACAATGGGTGCTGACTATAAAATAATACTTAATGATGATGGTACAAATGAAACTTTTGCAGTAGGTTATTTGAACAGAAAGGTTTTCGGTGATGCATTCGGAGATATTACTGTTGATGTTAGTCACTTTCCACCACCTTTTCCAAATAATCTTACAATGAAAAGAGAAGGAGAAGAAGAATTTAAAGCTATAGGAAGTGCCGATTATGTCTATGGCTGGGTTAAAAATGTAGAATACAGCAGAAGTGATGATTTACATAAAACCGGTGGTGAAATAATTGCATTTGCATATGGCAGAAGTAATGATTTATATAAAATTGATGATGAAATATATTTATTAGCATATAAGTTTAATGATGAAAAAGCTACAACGGGAATCCACAGAGTAAATATCAACGCAGGGGAAATCATTAGAATATGCGAAGAAGCTGTTCAAAGATTTATGATAGAAGGAAATATGATTTATTTCATGGATATAGAAGGATATTTGTATAAAATTTCTCTTGTTGACGGCAATAAGGCAGAGAAACTGACAGATTTTGTTGTGAGTGATTTCACAGTTTTAAATAATATTGTTTATTATGTTTCAGTAGAAGACAAGGGGCTTGAATTATTTAAATTAGGAGAGAGTAATTCTGTAAATCCGGGTGGACGTGTGAGAGAATTAGTTAATACTGAAGGATATGTTTACTGTATATTTGAAGAAAGTACTACTTATAAATTTATTGTTTTTACTAAGACAGGATTGCAGATTTTTAAAACAAATGCAAATATAAGATTTGTAAGCATAAATCAAAACAGGTTATTTTATCATAAATAAATCAAATTAAATGAAAAAAAGCAAGCATGCCTGTTGCATCGCTATAAAGATATTTAGGTGCAGCAATCAATTTAGAAGGATATTCAGGTCTGGTATATTTGATATGAGAATGTTTACTCATAAACAGTTGAAAATTATTTTGAAGGGAGAATTATTTTAATGATTGCATATAAGGAAATTGATTCATCAATTATTGAATCAATAAAAGATATTTATAAAAAGGAATCTTGGAATTCATATTTGAAAGATGATGAAAAGCTGATACGAGCATTTGATAAGTCACTATACAGTATGGGAGCATTTGATGATAACAAACTTATTGGTTTTATCAGATGTGTCGGAGACGAAGAACATATTTTGGTTGTGCAGGACTTAATAGTCGATCCTGAGTATCAAAAACGAGGTATCGGTACATATCTCTTCGAAACAATATTGCAAAAATATTCTATGGTAAGAATGTTTATAGTTATAACCGATATAGAGGATATAGTAGATAATAAATTTTATCAGTCCTTTAATATGAAAAAATTAAAAGATATGAATATGGTAGGATATATTAGGTAAATTACGATTTTATTTAGAAACCTTTAACTGAGTTTATCGTGTAGTTTTGAATTGTGAATGGGAAGTTAAGTTTATGGAGGATTTTACAAAGAAAGATATGGAGGAAGCGCTCTATATAGCTTCACCATTGTTAACGAAGGCACTTTTGGGGAGTTACTAATTATGAAGAAAAATAATGAAAAACTGAAATATTTGACAATTATTATAATTGCTTTAGTTATATCTTTTTTACTTAAGTTAAATCCAAGCTATTTAGTTTCTTCCGATTTAAAAAGAAGAATGTATAGTGATTTTAAGTCTTTTGAAGGCGAAATTGAAAATCTTAATAAAAAATTAGCAAGCATCATTATTGCTAATGATTATGATTTAGATAAATTGCCTTTAAATGTTGAAGTATTAAATAACTTTTCAAAATCAAAAAATAATGCTGCAAGTATTAAAAGGTATGGTTTAAGATATGATTACGATGATGTTTATCTCAGGTATAATGAAAATATACAAAATATCTTAGAGGATGGAATTATTGGCGACACAGAACAAGTATACATAAATGCTTTGTACGATTATAATGGAGAAATAATTAAGGAATTTAATAATCTCCTGAAACCTATAAATAACGGCAGATATGATACAACACAAAAACCTTATAAAAGTATAATAGACGATTACATAGAATTTTCGGTTTCAGCTGATGAAATTTTAAATACTCAAGATTATAAAATATTAAAGGATTATAGAGGTGATTTTTCTAATTTTGATATATTAAGAGCTGAAAATTTCATTAAGGATGTTTTTTCAAAGATGGTGCCCCAGCGTGAGCTTAATTTTAATAACATGGATGATTTGAATGCTGACAGTGTAATTTTCACTACACATGAAGACGGAGATGATATTGATACAGGTACAGTATATGAAGAACCCCAGTATCGAATTGAATATGATAAGAAAAGTAGAGAGGTTTATTTAAGGTTAGTAGGTAACGTGATCCCTTCATATGTTATTGATGAAGAAGAAATTGATTCTATTGCTCAAGGGATAATTAAAAAACTTAATTACAAGGGCGTTTTAAATGAGAAAACTGTTAGCAACATTGGTGTTCCACAGCTATCAAGCATAAATTATTCATATACTAATAAAACGGGAGGTGTATGGGATAAGCAGCAAAATTTAAATATAGAATTAGATTCCTATGGCTTAGTTAGAAAATTATATATTATAGACAGTGATGACTATAAAATTATGGATTTTATAGATATAAATGAAACTATAAATTTAATTAAAAAAAAGGCAGACGTAAATGACATAAATAAGATTAAAAATATAAATGGAGCACTTGAATATATTATAAATGTTAATTATAAAGGTACAAATTATAACATGGTGATTGATGGGATAACCGGGAAATTTAAATATGCAGATTAATTCGGAATTACGATTCCTAGGCTGAATTGGTTAAGACCACTTTTGGTATATGTGGAGGAAGGAAACAATATGAGCAAAAAAAACATACAAGCTTTAACCATTATGGACGAACGATTCGGACATGATACGTTGATTTCACTTGCAACGATAGATGGCACCCGTCCGGCTGTTCGCATTGTGAACAGTTATTATGAGGACGGCACATTTTACACCGTAACCTATGCGCTCTCAAATAAGATGAAGGAAATTAAAAAGAACCCGGAAGTTGCTATTTGCGGGGAATGGTTTTCGGCACACGGTATAGGCGAGAATATGGGTCACCCTCGTGATGAGAAAAACGCTGAACTTATGACAAAGCTACGTGCGGTTTTTGCACAGTGGTACGACAACGGTCATACCGACGGAAATGACCCGCATACTTGTATTCTGCGTGTTTGCCTGACAGATGGTGTGTTGTTCCACAACGGCAAGAAATACGAGATTGACTTTGTAAAGGTTTAAGCCATGACAAAATCTTGTTTGGACCGGTGGCAGGATATTTATTAATGTAAATAAAGTATTGAATTTTACAATTTTACTTAAGAACAGTTTAATAAAGAGGAGAAAAAAGCATGCTAAACAGTAAAGGTTTTGATTTATGGGCAAATGGTTATGATAAGAGTGTAAACTTAAGCGAAGAAAACAATGAATACCCATTTGCAGGCTACAAGGATGTATTAAATTATATTTATAACCAAGTCAGAGAAAATAGTTATTCAAGTGTTTTGGATATTGGATTTGGTACCGGAATATTAACAACACAACTATATAATGAAGGTTATCATATTACCGGAATTGATTTTTCAAGCAGCATGATTGATATAGCAAAAAAGAAAATGCCGGATGCCACATTAATAAACTGGGATTTTACAAGGGGGCTTCCTGTAGAAATTAAAGGCAATAAATACGATTATATAATAAGTACATATGCAATTCACCATTTATCTGATGAAGAAAAAATTGAATTTATAAAATCTCTTTCAAAGTTATTAAATGCAAATGGGAAAATATTATTAGGAGATGTTTCTTTTGAAACAAGCGAAGAATTAGCCGAATGCAAGGAAACGTACAAAGAAATTTGGGATAATGAAGAATTTTATTTTACTGCAAATATAATGATGAAGAGTCTTAATGAAAAATATTATTGTAATTATGATAAGATATCGTATTGTTCAGGTGTATTAACCGTTGCAAATAGGATTTCAGGGAAATGACATACGAAAAATTCGACCGGAAATAATCACTAATGGTTATCTGTTTTTTACGGGACTGATATTTGCTCCTGTAGATGTATTAAAATTATGATATAGAAAATTTATATAGTCTTGTCAAATCTATAGATTTGAATCTGTTGGGTAGTGCAGTTTTAAACAGTCAATTATTTATATTATGAGGAAGGAAATGTATGGAGTTTATTTTCGTATTAAGCAAGTATAATGATGTATTATTCAAGTCACAAGTTAGTAAGGCATTAGAAAAAAGAACAGAATTAGTTTCAAGAAAAGAACACCCCAAAATGTGGGAATTTACAGATAAAATGAACTCGAAGGAAAAAGCCTCCGAAGAAGTGCTTAAAAAGCGTCATAGCAGATATAAGATATACGGAATACTTTTATTGCTTATGGGATTTTTTCTTTTAATTCCTTCGCTAATGGACCCGAAGGAGTTGCTGATTCCGTTAATAGTAAGCGTATTTACAGTTGGTATAGGGATTACATATTTAAGATATGGAAGTAAATCGAAAAAGGCAAAGTTAAATGCATTTGATAAAGCGGCAATAAAGCTGTTTAGCGAATATGAAACAATTCCTACATATCAAGTTACATTTACAAATGAAAAAATCCGGTTAAAAGAAAACAATGCAATTGATTATTGTGAAATAGAAATAGTTTTTATCACAGATGATTTATTTATCTTAATTTGGAATGAACGAATTACTGTTTTGCAAAAGAAAGATTTAATACCACATAATGTGACAGAGTTTATTAACTTTATTACAGACAAATCACAAAATTTATTTGAAGTAATAAATATCGCTTAATATTTGAACGTCGGATATTGTGATATTTTAGGGACGTATTTTATGGACGGACCTTTGAGTGGTATTTATAGAATGATAATTTACATAAAGTAATAGATATAGTTAGTGTTAGGAGAACGAAAATGAAAAAAATACATACTAATCTTAAGGATGGAATTATTGCTTTACCGTCTTTTCCTGTTGTTTTTGTAACAGTCGATAAAAATATTATGGTAGCAGGTGCTTTTCACTTTTATTCATTTAATCCGCCTTGTGTAATGATTGGCATTAAACCTGAAAAGTATACTCATAGCTTAATTATTGATAAACGGGAATTTACTATTAATATACCAACTAAGGAGCAACTTGATAAAATACGTATTTGCGGTTCTATTTCAGGGAAAGATGAGGATAAATTCGAGAAAGCGGGGCTAACAAGACGAAAAGCAAATAAAATAAACAGTTGTATTATTGAAGAGTGTCCTGTCAATTTAGAATGTAAGGTTGTTCATAAAGTTGATTATCCCGGCAGCCATGACTGGTTTATCGGTGAAATTGTTGAAGTTCATATTGATGAGCATTATACAAGAGATGATGCGTTAATGTTTTGGTTAGGTCAATTCAGAACGGTTGGAAAGATAATTGAGGGAAGAGATAATGATGAAATATTTAATAAGTGAAAAAGATATTAAGCATAAGAATACAAACGAAGGATTAACAAAGTTTGCATCTACCATTGCTGAGAATACTTGGGGAAATGCTGGATTTAAATAAAATACCGCAAAGGTACTTGATATTGGTCTTTACGCTAAAACACGCTGCTCTAAAAATATAAAAGTTACCGAAAAGCCGTTATTTTGTATTACCATATTTGAAAAATGAAAACTGTACATGGACAAAAATGATGAGTTGAAAAGTATTCCAGATAAACAGAAATTTATCGAGTAGTTTTAACCTAACTTCCAATAAATTATACTGCTTGTGTTGGTATAAAAGGGATACAACAAAAATTGGTTTATCTATCAGAGGAGAGGAATATGAATTGGCTTAACGAAGTACAAAACA
>DAIMMU010000069.1:0-13043 GCA_036720515.1 Sedimentibacter sp. | reverse complement strand
GTATACGACCGAAGGGAGTAAATACATTGGTGATTGAGACTGCGAGATGCCCTAAATAAAGCAAGCCCCCATAACAAATGAGCCGCAATATACCAAGAAGGGGGCTTCTTTGCTATTTTCAGCCATTATAAAGCTTTTTAAGAAGAAGTATTTCTTTTCCGTGACCCTCCAAATCGTTTGGAGTTTCCAAAAAGAATGGGAGATTTTTTAACTTCGGATGGTTGATTATTCTTGAAAAAGCATCGATACCTATCTGCCCGTTTCCGATTGTTTCATGACGGTCCTTATGACTTCCCATTGCGTTTTTGCTGTCATTTAAATGAATGGCATGTAATTTGTCAATACCTATAATTTTATTAAATTCATATAGTACACCATCTAAATCATTAACTATATCGTATTCTCCGTCATATACGTGACAGGTATCCAAGCATACCCCTATTTTGTCTTTAAGATTAATATTATCAATAATAAGCTTTAACTCTTCAAAGGTTTTGCCGATTTCAGTTCCTTTACCGGACATTGTTTCGAGCAATACTATTGTTGTTTGTTCCGGGTATAGTATTTTATTAAGTCCATCAGCAATATATTTAATACCAATATCCACACCCTGTTTTACATGGCTTCCCGGATGAAAGTTATATAAATTATTCGGCAGGTACTCCATTCTTTTTAAGTCATCCTCTAAAACTTCCAATGCAAATTCCCTGGTTCTTTCTTCAGCAGAACAGATATTGAGTGTATATGGCGCATGACCTAATATTTTTGCAAAGTTATTCTTTTTCATTAATATTTTCAATTTTTCAATATCATTAATATCAATTTCCTTAGCCTTGCTCCCTCGCGGATTACGGGTAAAAAACTGAAATGTGTTCGCTCCGATTTTTAAAGCATCCCTGCCCATTGCTTCATATCCTTTAGAAACGGACAAATGACAACCTATATTTAACATAAGCCCTCCAAATTTAAACAATTATATTTCTAACATACCATAAAATCAGAAATTTTAGATTGGTACTTATATCCAAATGGCATTTGCGGTAAAACTTATACAATAAAGCCATTAGCTTATATTGGAAAATAAACTAAGAGTAAAAAGAACTGCCTTATATTTCAAGCCTCAAAATTATTATAATATGATATACTATTTAAAAACGTTTTTAGGGGATACATATGAAAAGGACAATGAAGTATTTATTTATAGCAATAGCATTTATTATGTTATTCTACATAGGACAAGCTGACACTGTATTGACGGAAGGAAGTGAGAAATCATCGGATTCAGCAAATAATGAAGGAATTAGAGTACAATCCCAACAAATAATAGTAGGTTATTATCCGGCTTGGAAGTCATATGAAGGATATACTCCCGATAAGGTGGATGTAAGTAAGTTGACCCATATTAATTACGCATTTGCCAATATCGGACCTGACTACAGAATATCAATGGGTTATCCCGACAAGGACCCGGCAAACTTTGAAATGTTTAACGAGCTTAAGAAAATCAACCCTGAGTTGAAGGTTCTTATATCCGTTGGAGGATGGAATTGGTCCGGAAGGTTTTCGGATATGGCAGCTACAGAGGAAAACAGATTGAAATTTGCAGACAGCTGTGTTGAGTTTATTGCAAAATACGGGCTTGACGGAATAGACTTAGACTGGGAATATCCTGTGGTAGGAGGTCTTGAAACTAATTCAAAAAGTCCGAATGATAAGCAGAATTTTACCATGCTGCTCAAGGAAATTCGGGAAAAACTTGATGCTCGGGAATTGAAAGATAATAAAGATTATCTGCTTACCATTGCCGCAGGAGTGAACGGCACTTACATAAGTAACACGGAGGCTGACAAGTTTCATAAGTACTTGGATTATGTAAATTTGATGACATATGACATGCACGGACCATGGGATACATATTCTGATTTCAATTCACCCTTATTTGATAATAATGATCAGTCATTTCAATACAAAATAAGCATTGATTCAAGCGTTAGACAATGGCTGAATACCGGCTTGCCTTCGGACAAGTTAGTGGTCGGAGTGCCGTTTTACGGTTATAAATATGATATATTAAATAATGATAATGAAGGTCTTTATCAAGGACATATCAGCAGCAGTGCGTTAAGTTATGACGCTATCGAAGAACAATATTTAAATAACCCCGAATATACAAAAAAATTTCATGAAGAATCCTTAGTGCCGTGGCTCTACAATGAAAAAACATTTATCAGCTATGACGACTCTAAGTCTATTGCATTGAAGGCAGAATATATCAGGGAACAGAAATTAGGCGGTGCAATGATTTGGGAATTAAGCCAGGATTCGAAGGGAACACTCTTAGATTCACTGTATGAAGGGCTGTATGAGGACTCTGCATTGGCAGCAAAGGACTTTCATGGTCATTGGGCTGAAGCTGTTATACAGAAGTGGCTTGATATGGGATATATAACAGGATATCCCGACGGGACATTCAAGCCTGAAGAATTTATCACAAGAGCAGAATTTGTAAAGCTGATAAATGATTTATTTGGATTTACAGAAACCGCTAAAATATTTTTTGATGATGTAAACAAAGACAGCTGGTATTATGAGGAAGTACAAAAAGCGTATAAAACAGGGGATATAATAGGAGTTTCAGAAACACAGTTCAGCCCCGATGACAATATTACAAGAGAGCAGGCAGCCGTAATTATATCAAGGTTACTTGATATGAAAGGAAATGATAAGGGAGCCGACGGATTTTACGACAGCAGTAAAATCAGCAGCTGGGCAAAAGAATACGTGGGTGCGGTGGCAGAGTATAACTTGATAAAAGGTTATGAAGATAATACTTTTAAGCCGCAGAATAATATAAAAAGAGCCGAAGCGGTTGTTTTGCTGGACAGAATATTGGAGTAGTTTGTTGTTTGCACCGTTGCATGCACAGTTGTGTTTACGGGCAGTATGTGTACTATGCGCCCTAACCCTATTTCTCTTATGATGGAGATAATGCAGGGTTAGGGTTTCATATTTTAGGTATAAAGTTTAGTGATTGTGAGCAGCTTCCGCTTCAGCCTTTGTTTTATGAACCGTTCCGTGAGGGTGCTGAGGCGGTGCATAGATAGAATATAATTTAAGCGGTTTATTACCTGTATTGGTTAAGTTATGCCATTTCCCTGCCGGTATTATAAATATGAAATCCTCATAAACCGATTCTTCAAAATTAGGCATATCTTCACTGTCACCCATTGTTACAACTCCCCGACCTTCTTCGATTCTTACAAATTGGTCAACATCCGGATGCATTTCTAAACCGATATCTTCTCCAACGTTTAAGCTCATTAAAGTGAGCTGTAAATGATCTCCTGTCCATAGCGATGTGCGGAAGGTATTATTTTGCTCGGTTGCTTCCTCAATATTGATTACAAATGGATTCGGACCGTAATCTTTTATTTCTTTGAACCCATCATTACCCGGATATTGCAAATACCAGGAATCATAAATAGAGTTTTTTTGATTATATGGATATCGGTTGGGATACATATCCATATAATCGCGGTTAATCATTGGATTATTATAAAAATACGGATTTGGATACATTCCGCAATCGTACATCCTATCTTTGTTATGCCATGGTGACATTTGGTTTGGATAATGATAGTTATTATAAGTGTTGTACATATTTCAAATTCCTTTCTGCATTATTAGTATTATAATATGTTTTCAATTTTAGGAATGTGATTATGAATAGGAAATACGCTTAATATAATTACCGTATGATATTAATGGCTTTTTTATAATTAAAACTGAGTATAATTTTTAATAATAATCGGATAACCATAAAAGATGAAGGTACATTGCAAAACAAATTGCCATAAGGCATAACTATTTTTGCAATGAACCAGCTAAATAATGGAAAAAGTTTTATATTTAAGTTTAGATAGGGATATTAAATACTATTGATAATTTTTGGAACTAAAGATATAATTAATTAATTGAAATTGTTTAGAACTATGGAGGAAAAATGTTCAATAAAATATTTGGAAAATTATTTGCTGATGAGCCGAAACAAGACTTTAGCGAGCCAAGGATAATTGAAACAAAAAGTAAAAGAGCTGTAAAAAAATACGGCGGAACTAAAAAGCTTATTGCTCCATTATCCTCATATGCGGAAACGATGCGGATGATACCGGCAGGTAAGCTTATAACCAAGGAGCTTATAAGATATTACCTTATAAAAAAACACAATGCGGATTATATTGATATGCTGACATCCGAAATTTATATAAATATTGTTGCAAACGAATCAGTTGAAAATAAAATTGAAGAAGTGCCATATTGGAGAACATTGGATTGGGAAGGGAGATTAATCGACAAGTTTCCCGGAGGAATTGAAACTCAAAAATTGCTGTTGGAAAAAGAGGGACATAAAATTATTCAAGACGGTAAATTTTATTGTGTAAAAAACTATGAAAAAAAATTATTCGTACTTCCGGGAACAGAATCAAAATAAAAACGAAGTATTTAAAATTGTGCTTGTATAAAAAATATAACCGATGGACACACGGGGATAGTTCGCTTATGCAGCAATTGTAAGATTATTCGGGCGGGAAGCTGCCATTTCTATAAGTGGTGGGAGTATGTAACATAGAATTAAATTGAGAATTGGACAGGGAGATAAAATGTACATAGAAATAATTAAAGCAATAATATTCGGAATTGTAGAAGGAATAACGGAATGGCTTCCTATAAGCAGCACGGGACACATGATTTTGGTTGAGGAGTTTATTAAGTTTGATGCTTCGGCAGAATTTATGGAGATGTTTAGGGTTGTTATACAATTGGGCGCAATAATGGCGGTTGTGCTGTTGTATTTTCATAAGCTGAATCCCTTCGCTTCCGGCAAGTCATTGAAACAAAAGAAAGATACCATGGATATATGGTTCAAGGTAATAGTGGGAGTCCTGCCTGCGGGTATTTTAGGAGTGTTGTTTGATGATTGGTTTGATGCACATTTTTATAATTATCAGACAGTGGCGTTAACTTTAATTGTTTATGGCATTCTTTTTATCATTATTGAAAATCGAAATAAAAGAAAGAGAGCTAAAATAAACAGTTTTAAAGACTTGTCTTACATAAACGCATTATATATCGGGATTTTTCAAGTGCTGTCATTAATACCGGGAACCTCCCGTTCGGGTGCCACAATTTTGGGTGCTATAATTCTTGGTACCTCAAGAAATATAGCTGCTGAATATTCATTTTTCTTATCCATTCCTGTAATGTTCGGAGCAAGTGCATTGAAGCTGATTAAATTCGGGTTTGACTTTACAGGTCTGGAATTGGCAGTTTTATTGACCGGAATGGTGGCAGCATTTATTGTATCAGTAATAGCTATAAGATTCTTGATTAAATATATCAAAAATAATGATTTTAAAGCCTTCGGCTGGTACAGAATCATTTTGGGCATATTGGTATCGGCTTACTTTATCGTCAGGGGGACGCACCTCTAAAGCGGGCAAGTCTCAGGGGCTAAGTTTTAATGGAATGTCCCGTAAGCATGGAGAATAATGAAAGGATACCGATGTCAAAAGAGAGGTGTTTATATGTCGGCAGAAAATATTAAGATAACCGAAAAAGCCAAGGATTACCTAAAGAAAAAGGGAAAGCTGCAAGTTGTAATAGAATTTCCGGAGCACCGCTTAAATAGTGAAAGTGTGGTTGTACCCATTCCCGAAATTTTCGCAAAGAAACCAAAAAAACCTGAAAGCTTTCAAAAAACAGCCATTGACGGAATTGATGTCTATATATCCAATTCCGTAATATTGCCAAACAATGATGTGGTCATTGACTTGGATTCATTTTTAGGTATAAAAATTCTGAGTTTATCGGGATTTAAAGCAAGTGAATAACAGGAGATAAAATGAAGAGGGTTATCAATGCAAAACGAAAATCATTAAGCCGGATATCCCTTAAAGGTAATAATCTTCAGAAGGAAGTAATCTTTTAAATGAGCAAAAAAGCAAACGAGAAACAAAGAGCATTGAATATAATATGGAATGCTTCAGGCAATTATTCCTTAATCCCCGAACTAACAGCATACGATGAAAGCGGCAAAGCCGACTTATATTGGAATTATATAATAGGTGCCGTTTATAAATATTTCGACTATAATCTCTTGAGTGATTTTTTCAATACCCTTAAATATGACAGAGATTATATTTTTTATCAGAAAATATTGATGCTTGGACTGGAAGGCTGCATTTTTGATAAGGATGGTAAGGACAGGCCGGCGTTAGCCGGTCTTCGTTATAATTACGGGAAAAAAGCTGCGGAAAACCGGGATGGGACAGAAGTATTTGATGAAATTGCCGCTGCATATTTCAGCAGAATCATGGGATATAAAATTAAAGTACGAGATAATGTAAACAGCCTGTTGGAAGAATTAAATTTTGATAGTCTCAATACAGAACAAGTAATAAATAAAATGAACCTGATTATCCGGAAATACTTCGAACCGGAATATAATGATGAGTTTTATATTAAAAAGGTAAAAGGAAACAGGTTTTTAAACTTTTTAGGAAGAAGGCAATCTGTAATAAAGGGAACTATTAATAAGGGAAGATCCTTTATTCTTACGGATGCCGAAGAAGGTAAAGCATACAAAAGAACAGGCAAAATATTATCCAAATGGCTCAAGTTCAAAGAAAAATCAGACATCAGAGAAAGGGAATTCATTAAGAATTATTTTGGAATTTCCGTGATTGGTGAACCCAATACTAAAGTATTGGAAAAGATACTTTGTAATGATAACCATGAAAGCTGCCATCTTCATTTTACACGAGGACAGTTTGAGGATAATAAGGATTCAATATTGCGGCGGGAGTTAACTTCCGTACAAAAAGATAAAAATATAAAACATTACACTGAAAACTATATCAGGAATACCAACAATATTATTAAGCTTACAAATAGAATAAAAAATATAATTACAGATTATTCATATTCCATGAAATCCGAGGCAGGAAAACTTATTTCTGAAAAGGCTTGGAGGACTGTACTTGATGACAATGGAATTTTCATTAAGAGTATAAAGGACGAAATACCGGATATATCCGTTGATATTATGCTTGATGCTTCAGCTTCACAGCTTTACCGTCAGGAATTGATTGCGGAAGAGGGCTACATAATTGCGGAAAGTCTGACGCGCTGCCGCATACCCGTAAGGATTTATTCTTTCTGCAATATGAGAAATTACACCGTCATGAATCTTTTTCGTGATTACAATGAAGCAAACAGCAATGATAATGTTTTTAATTACTGTGCCGCAGGCTTCAACCGTGATGGAATTGCTCTGCGTACTGCAATTCATATGATGGAGGATTCAAAATACAACCATAAAATTTTAATTATTCTGTCAGACGGAAAACCAAATGATATGTTGGGAGTTTCAACTGAAGGACTTATTCCTTTTCAGCGGGAGTATTCAGACGAAACAGGAATAAGTGATACCGCAAACGAGGTAAGAAAAGGGTGGAAAAAAGGAATTTCAATTCTCTGTATTTTCACCGGAAGGGATGAAGATATACCTTCGGTTAAAAAAATATACGGACAAAAGTTCACCCGAATAATGTCTTTGGATAAATTTGCGGAAATGGTCGGAGTGCTTATTGAAAAGGAATTAATCAATTAATAAATAAGAAGCATTAAGGAGGTGTTCCCATGCCTATGAAATACGGATGGATTATTTATCCTAAAAAAACTATAAACAATAAGTTCGGCAACAATGCATTTGATTGGATGAAGGAAAGTGCAGCAAAAAATGGGATTAATATTGATATTATATTCAGTGACAACTTGATGATATTTAACGGAAGTACAACGGAGTTTTTTTGCAATGGCAAGAGGCTTGACTTTCCTGACTTCGTCGTAATGAGGGATTATAATTATACCATCGGAATGCAGCTTGAAAGCTTAGGAATTAAGGTGATTAATTCAACCTGGTCCATGATGAATGCGCAAAATAAGGCTGTAACATCGCAATTGCTTGTTAAAAATAATGTTAGCACTCCGAAGTTCATGTATACCAAAGATAAAAACTATTCTTTAATACATGAGTATTTTGGCTGTAAAAAATTTGCAATGAAGAAAATTGATGGTTCTCAGGGTTTGGGAGTCTATCTGATTGAAAATGAAGAAGATTATAACAAGGCATATGATGAAATCAATGATAAATATTATTGTCAGGAATTTATTGATTTCAGCTTTGGAAGGGATATCCGCGTCTACGTGTTGGGAAACAAGGTGCTTGGCTGTGTTAAAAGAATTTCGGACGACAGCTTTAAATCCAACTTTTCATTGGGAGGAAGAGTTGAAAAATATGAATTAAATGATTCCGTCAGGGAAATTTCGATTAATGCCGCCAAGGCAACAGGTCTTGACTTTTGCGGAATAGATTTACTTTTCACACAGGATTCATACACAGTTTGCGAGGTAAACGGCAATGCAGGCTTCAGAACAATAACTTCCGTATCTGATATAGATATTCCGTTGGAATTATTTAAATGGATAAATGATGAGATTTATTTAGAGCTCCCTTGCCGGCAGGGACATTTTTATCGGGAAAAATATTAGTAATCGTAACAAATGTTACGCTATTTTGGTGTATGCTGTGTTAAAATATATTATAATATATATTTGGGGATATTACTCATATGCAGAAGATTGATTCAGAACATTCAAAGGATGTTTTTCAAAGAATTACATGATTCAGAATGTGTCCCCATTCCAGAATAAGCGTAAAGGGAGAAGCTATGGATAGAAAAATTAATATAAAAGATACATTATACAATATAACAGTGCAGCATAAGGAGGCATTGGGGCTTTTAATATCCTTGGGATTTGACAGCTTCAAGGATGATAATCTGCTGAAGGTTTTCGGAAGCTCCGTTTCATTGGAGAATGCATTAAAGTCTAAAAAAATAAATGTAGATATGTTTGTTCAGCAGCTGATAGAAAAAATTGAAGAAAACGAAAATAAGTCAGAACAAAATAAGCATAGGGACACGGTTAAGATTACAGGGGTTCTTCCGTGTCCTGTAAAGGTTCCTCTTTTGGAAACATTTGAAAAATGGTTAGGCGAGCAGAGTTTTGATTTTAATTTACTTTATGAATTAAAGGCTGCATCAATAGGAGTTGATTGGATAAAGGAAGATTTAAAAAATTCGGATTCTGTGCCTGATATATTCATATCAGCTGGGTTTGACTTATTTTTTGACAAGAAACTTTTAGGGAAACACAAATCGGAAAATCTTTTTAAAGATATAACGGAAATTCATCAGTATAACAAGGATTTTCTTGAATATGAGCTGAAGGACCCCAATGGTCAATATTCGGTACTCGGGATTGTCCCTGCTGTTTTTTTAGTGAACAAGGATGAGATGAAGGGAAGAAAAATTCCCGAAAGCTGGGAAGAATTAATATCGGGCGAATTTGAAAACAACGTGAGTCTTCCTGTCAGTGATTTTGACTTATTCAATGCATTGATGCTTAATATATACAAAAAATACGGCGAAGAAGGTATCAGAAAGCTTGCTAAAATTTTTCAAAAAAATATGCATCCTTCCGAAATGGTTAAATCTCATATGAAAAGAGAAAGACCCGCAATAACCATAATGCCTTATTTCTTTACCTGGATGGTAAGGGAGGGAAGTCCTATGGAATTGGTATGGCCTAAGGACGGAGCCATAATAAGCCCTATTTTCATGCTTAGCAAGAAAGATACAAAAAATAATACAAAGTTAATTGCTGACTTTTTCGCTTCAAAGCAAACAGGAGAAATATTGGCGCACAAGGGTAAGATGCCAAGCGTAAATCCTGAAGTAGACAACATGATTCCTAAGGAAAACAAATATATGTGGTTAGGTTGGGATTTCATAAAAGAAAATGACATTTCAGCCCTAATAAAAAAATGCGAGGGTATTTTTAATGAATTTTTGAAAGGAGCGCAAATATGAATTTAATAACAATATCAGGACCTCCTTCATCGGGAAAAACATCAGTTATATTAAAAACCATCGAAGCAGTAAAAAAAAGCGGGCTAAATGTAGGGGTGGTAAAGTTTGACTGCCTTTATACAGATGACGATGTATTGTATGAAAAAGCGGGAGTACCCGTTAAAAAGGGGCTTTCAGGCTCCCTGTGCCCGGATCATTTTTTTGCAAGCAATATTGAGGAAGTGGTAAGATGGGGAAAAAGTGAGGATTTGGATTTATTGATAACTGAAAGTGCGGGGCTTTGCAACAGGTGTTCCCCTTATATAAAGGGAATCAAGGCTATTTGCGTAATAGATAATTTAAGCGGAATAAATACTCCCAAAAAAATAGGGCCAATGCTTAAAACTGCCGATATTATTGTAATAACCAAGGGAGATATTGTTTCTCAGGCTGAAAGAGAAGTATTTGCATCAAGGGTAAACTCTGTGAATCCTCAGGCAGTAATTA
The DNA here is from genome assembly GCA_036720515.1 of Sedimentibacter sp. Taxonomy (GTDB): domain Bacteria; phylum Bacillota; class Clostridia; order Tissierellales; family Sedimentibacteraceae; genus Sedimentibacter. Next base: position 2,562 of record DAIMMU010000069.1, on the reverse strand, counting down.
TGCCTGTAAATGGGCTTACGGGACAGGGAGCATTTGAACTTAGCACATTGATATATGATGAGAATTCAAATATAGAAACCGTGAAAGGCAGCCAGTTGAAGTTTCCCATGCCTTCGGCGTTATGTTCCTATTGCTTGGGAGAAACACGTATAGGTGAAGAATATCAGATGGGGAATGTAAGGAAGATGAATATAGGAGAAGAAAATGATTAGCATCAAAGAATTAGAAATGAAAAAAATCAAAGACTTAGAAAATCAATATCCTTTTGTATTATCTTTTTTTGAAAACAACAAGCTGAATGTTGATGGCTTTAAAGATTCTGCCTTCATTGGATATTTAAATCATTTTTCCCAGGAGGAAATTGAAGAGTGGGCAATAGATATCCCTAAAATTAAATCTGATTTGGAAGCTTATATAAATCAAATGCTTCAGTTTTTAGGTTTGGAAAAAGATGTTGTGAACTCCGTTACAATCTTAGCCGGTAAGGATAAATACGGAAATAAGGAAAACTTTGATTCATTGACAATAAAAAAGAGTGAAATTGTTTCAATTGTGGGGCCTACCGGTTCCGGAAAAAGCAGGCTTTTAGCTGATATTGAATGGGCGGCAAACAAGGATACTCCAACCGGAAGAGTTATTTTGATAAACGGAGAAAGACCCGATTACAGCTTAAGATTTTCAACCGGCAACAAGTTGGTGGCTCAGCTTTCACAAAATATGAATTTTGTAATGGACTTAACCGTAAGAGAATTTTTGGAGCTACATGCAAAAAGCAGAATGGTTGAAAATGAGCGTGAAGTGATTTTGAAAATAACGGAAGCAGCAAATGAATTGGCGGGGGAAAAGTTCAATTTGGATACACCGGTAACGGGGCTGAGCGGAGGACAGTCAAGAGCTTTAATGATTGCCGATACCGCAATATTAAGCGCTTCTCCTATAGTTCTTATAGATGAAATTGAAAATGCCGGAATAGACAGAAAAAGGGCGCTTAATTTATTGGTTAACGAAGAAAAAATTGTTCTTATGGCTACCCATGATCCAAGCTTAGCTCTTATGGCTGATAAAAGAATTGTTATTAAAAACGGCGGGATTTACAAGGTTATTGAAACAGGCAGCAGGGAAAAAGAAGTTTTGAAGGAATTAGAAGAAATGGACAAAATAATTAACAATATGAGAACTAAGCTTAGAAGCGGCGAAATAATAGATTGTTAATAAGGATATTATAATTATTAATGGCGGCGGGTTTTTTACAGTCCATAAGTTATACATTATTTAAGAGGTAAAAAAGAGATTCCAGGTGATATAAACTGTGGAATCTCTTTTATTAGTTGCCACTACAGCGGTTTTTACGTTTATTGCTAATACCCTTCTTTGACTAACCACGGCACTCTTCATAACCGCAATTTTCTTCTCGGACTTGATAAATACTACCTCGCTTTTGCTGTTATTGTTTCTCCTAACTTAACAGGAAGGAGCATACAGTCTTTGCCGTGATAAATTTAGAAGTATTGGTTGTTATATTTCTAAGAAATGTTTTTCGTTTATTGCCTCTATCATATTTGGGATTATTTCAAATAAGTCACCTACTATACCGAAATCGCATATCTGGAATATAGGTGCATTTTTATCCTTGTTAATCGCAACTATATACTTGGAATCCGACATACCCGCTTGATGCTGTATCGCTCCGGATATACCGCATGCTACATACAAATCCGGTCTTACCGTAGTTCCTGTTTGACCAACCTGGTGAGGGCTTTCAATCCACCCTGCATCAACGGCTGCTCTCGAGGAGCCTACTTCTCCGCCTAAGGCATCTGCCAATTCCTGTATTAATTTAAATCCAGATGCTTCCTTCAAGCCTCTTCCGCCGGAAACAACAACCTTTGCATCAATTAAATTTACTTTCTTTTTTCCGCTTGGAGCTTTATTTATTAATTTAACTTTGAAATCATTTTCGGATAACTCCGGAGTTATAATTTCCACTTCTCCAGATATATGGTCAGTATGCTCTGCCTTTGCCATTACTCCCGGTCTTACGGTAGACATTTGAGGTCTGTTTTTGGGGCATATAATCGTAGCCATTAAATTTCCGCCGAATGCCGGTCTTGTCATAAGTAATTTTCCGTCATTTTCATCTATATCTAATTTTGTACAATCTGCCGTCAGCCCCGTGCCTACTCTTGCCGCCAATCTCGGACCGATATCCCTTCCGAGTGAGGTTGCTCCTATCAATACAATTTCAGGTTTTCTTTCTAAAATTAAATTTGAAATTGCATTTGCATAGCCTTCGGTATTGAAATCTTTAAGCAGCTCATGGTCTAAATACAGAACTTTATCAACACCAAAGTGCAGTAATTTTTCTGCTGTTGATTTTTCGCCGTAACCTACGATAACAACACTAAGCTTTTTGTTTATCCGGCTTGCAAGCTTTTTTCCCTCACCTATCAATTCAATTGTTACAGGATGAACTTTTTTTTCTATTAATTCTCCTATAATCCATACATCGTTGTAATCCTTTAATTCAATTTCTTGATTTACTTTTGCTCTTATCATCAATAT
>DAIMMU010000001.1:0-56632 GCA_036720515.1 Sedimentibacter sp. | reverse complement strand
AAAGCAAGCTTAAGTTTAATTCAAACGACATAACATATTTTATGATGTGCGGACTCCAGGGTGCAGGTAAAACAACCGCAACAGGGAAGCTTGCAAAAAAACTTAAAAAAGACGGCAAGAGACCTTTATTGGTGGCTTGCGACATATACAGACCGGCAGCAATCAAGCAATTGCAGGTAGTTGGAGACAGCGTAGGTGTTCCTGTTTTTGAAATGGGAGACAAAATAAGTCCAGTAACAATTGTTAAGGAAGCTGTTAAGCATGCCATGAAACATGGTAATGACGTGGTAATCATCGACACTGCAGGACGTCTTCACATTGATGACGACCTGATGGATGAATTGGTTAAGATTAAAGAAACGGTAAAACCGGATGAAATATTGTTGTTATTGGATGCAATGACAGGGCAGGATGCAGTAAAGGTAGCGGAAACATTCAACTCTTATTTAAACATTACGGGAGTAATACTTACAAAGGTTGATGGTGATGCAAGAGGAGGAGCTGCTCTTTCCATAAGAAATGTTGTTGATAAGCCTATAAAATTCCTGTCGGTTGGCGAGAAGATGGATCAGCTTGAAACATTTCATCCCGACAGAATGGCTTCAAGAATTTTGGGAATGGGCGATGTTCTTACAATTATTGAAAAAGCGCAGGATGCTTTTGACGAAAAACAAGCATTAGAGCTTCAAAATAAGTTAAAAACTCAAGACTTCAATTTAGAAGATTTCTTAACACAACTTCAGCAGATGAAGAATATGGGTCCTTTGGATGAAATATTGGAAATGGTTCCCGGGCTTGGAGGAAACAAAAAGTTAAAGGGACTTAAGGTCGATGAAAAGGAATTGGTATATACCGAAGCAATCATTCAGTCCATGACCAAGAAGGAAAGAATGAATCCTTCAGTCATCAACGGAAGCAGAAGAAAAAGAATTGCTGCGGGAAGCGGAACATCTGTTCAAAGAGTCAATTCATTGTTAAAGCAATACGAAGAAATGAAAAAAATGATGAAAAAATTCTCTTCAATGGGAATGGGTAAGAAAAAAGGCGGCTTCGGAGGATTGGGTAAGTTCAAAATGCCGTTTTAAGATGCCCTAACCCCATTTTTCAGAGTGTTTTTTCTGAAAAATGGTTGGTAGGTCATTCGCAACGATTATGACTTGACCCAATTTCTTCGACTGATAAGGAGAAAGAAATTGAAGGTAAGTCAAACGCGATGAGTTCCAGATTTGCATGAGCGAAAGCGAATTAGCAAATATGTGAACGAAACTGCGCTTCCCAAAATATGCGACGTAAGGAGCAAATATTTTGGTGAATGAGACTGCATTAGTTAGAAATAGGATATTCCTTTTTCATATATATTCATATTCGGGAACATTCCCCTACCCTCATAGACTAACTTGTCAGTAGAGGTGTGTCCCCAAACATTTTAAAGGAGGTGACAATATGTCAGTAAAAATCAGATTAAAAAGAATGGGTTCGAAAAAGAAACCTTTTTACAGAATAGTAGTAGCAGATTCACGTTCTCCAAGAGACGGCCGTTTCATTGAAGAAATCGGATATTACAATCCTGTAGTTGAGCCAAAGGTTGTAAAAATCAATGATGAAAGTGCAATTAAATGGCTGAATAACGGTGCAAAACCTACAGATACAGTAAGCATGCTATTCAAGAATAACGGCATCTTTGAAAAAAGAGATGAAAACAAATAAGGGGTGATACCATGGGTGAATTAGTAGAATATATAGCAAAATCACTTGTTGACAATCCCGATATGGTTAAAGTCAATGAAGTTGAAGGAAGCCAATCACTGATAATTGAATTAAAAGTAGCTCCTGAAGATATGGGTAAAGTAATCGGTAAACAAGGCAGAATTGCAAAAGCAATCAGGACAGTTGTTAAAGCAGCTGCTACAAAGGATAACAAAAGAGTTATAGTTGAAATTATTCAATAGTAATGCCCTAAACTGAGGTAACAATGAAGGATTATATAAAAGTTGGCAAAATAGTAAATACCCACGGAGTGAAGGGTTATGTGAAATGCATGCCCATAACGGACGATTTGGAAAGATTTGATGAGCTGAAATATGTATATACCGAAAAGGACAATACAGAGCGTATAATCAGTGATGTGTGGTACCGCAAAGGAATGGTTTATTTAAAGCTGAAAAATATCGATGATATGGAGACGGCTGAAACATTCAAGGACACATATATTTCCATATTGGAAGATCAGTTGAGAGAACTTCCCGAAGATTCATATTACTTATTTGATTTAGAGGGAATGGATGTATATTCAACAGTCGGTGATTATATAGGCAAAATTTCGGAAATTTACCAAACGGGAGCCAACGATGTTTACGAAGTAAAAAATAACAACAAATCCTATTTGATACCTGCAATCAAGGATGTTGTCAAAAAAGTCAATATTCAGGATAAGAAAATGATAATAAATGTTATCGAAGGGTTGCTTGAATGAAATTTGAAATAATAACTTTGTTTCCGGAGTTAATTGATGTTTACGCGAAAAACGGAATCATCGGCAGAGCTGTTGAAAACAAATTGTTTGAAATAGAATATGTAAATCTGAGGGATTATTCGGAAGATAAACATAAAAAAGTTGATGATTATCCTTATGGCGGGGGTCCGGGCATGCTACTGCGGCCTGAACCAATGTTTAGAGCTTTAGACGCTATAAAAAAGCATAATTCATATATTGTTTATTTATCACCAAAAGGCAGTTTATTCAATCAAAATAAAGCCAAAGAGCTATCCGGGAAAGAGCATATAATATTTATTCCGGGACATTATGAAGGCATAGACCAAAGAATTATCGACAAATACGTCGATGAAGAAATATCTGTGGGGGATTATGTTTTAACAAGCGGAGAACTGCCTGCACTGACAATTATTGATGCAGTGGGAAGATTGCTGCCCGGAGTGCTGGGCTCTGATGAATCTTCCAAGGAAGAATCTCATAGCATTAACTTGCTGGAATTTCCACAATACACAAGACCGGAAAGCTACATGGGTTTAAAGGTACCGGAAATATTATTATCCGGTCATCACAAAAATATAGAAGAATGGCGTTTGTTTAAAGCTATAGAAATAACTTTAAGAAGACGTCCCGACATGATAAAGGACAAAAGTATAATTGAAAAATACAACAAATTAGCTGAAAAGTATAAATAAATGTTGTATGCATTATTATGATATGCTATAATGCTTTAGAGTATACGGCGGTCCTCTGTACAGGTAACAAGAACGCTTAAGCGAAGGGAGGTATACAAATGGACTTAATAAAATCATTAGAAAATGAACAGCTTAAAAGTGAATTAACACCTTTTAATGTTGGAGATACTATAAAAGTACATGTTAAAATCAAGGAAGGCAACAGAGAAAGAATTCAGGTATTCGAAGGTATCGTAATTAAAAAACAAGGTGAAAGCAACAGAGCAACTTTTACCGTAAGAAAAATTTCTTACGGAGTCGGAGTTGAAAGAACATTCCCAATTCATTCACCAAAGATTGAAAAAATTGAAGTTATAAGAAGAGGAAAAGTAAGACGCGCAAGATTGTTCTACTTAAGAGAAAGAACAGGTAAAGCAACTAAAGTTAAAGAATTAAGGAATTATTAAAATGATTGAGGGCGGATGTCCTCAATTTTGCTTTAAGGCATAGGGAGGTAATATATGAATATAAATTGGTATCCGGGGCATATGAAAAAAACAAAGGATTTGCTTCAGGAAAATATTAAATTAGTCAATTTAATAATTGAAGTGGTTGACGCAAGAATTCCTTACAGCAGTAAAAATCCTGATTTTGACATATTATTCAGGGATAAAAAAAGACTTATAGTATTGAACAAATACGACTTATCAGACCCTAACATGAATAAATTATGGGAAGATTACTATAAAAGTATGGGCTGGTCGGTTGTTCTTTACAATTCAACAAACAACAAGGAGCTTCGAAAGCTGAATAATGCAATAGCGGATGCTACGAAGGAAATTGTTGAAAGATATAAAAAACGGGGCTTATTGAACAAAACAATCAAAGCAATGATTGTTGGAATACCCAATGTTGGCAAATCAACGCTGATAAATTCATTGGCAAAAAAGAAAAGCACAAGGACGGGAAACATACCCGGTGTTACAAAGGGCAAACAATGGATACATTTGGCGGGAAACATTGACTTACTGGATACTCCGGGTATCCTGTGGCCTAAATTTGACGATGAAAAAAGTGCTTTAAACCTTGCTTTTACGGGTGCTATAAAGGATGATGTTCTGATATTGGAAGAAATCGCACTGAAATTTGTTGAAAGAATGCAGCAAATGGGAAAAGAAAATGCCATTCTTGAAAGATACAATATAGAGGCAGGAGAAAAATCTCTGGATATTTTAGACAACATAGCTTATAAAAAGGGCTTTTTAATAAACAAAACGGAAATAGATTACCTAAGGGTGGCAAAACTATTATTCAACGACTTCAGGTCAGGTAAATTAGGAAACATAACCTTAGAGATGCCCTAACCCCATTCGCAACGAACTCCCAAAATATGCGACCAAAGGGAGCAAATATTTTGGTGAATGAGACTGAGAGATGCCCTAACCCCATTTCTCAGAGATGCCATAACTCCACGCCCCCCATTAATAAAGGAGAATACTGTTATGCTTAAAATTGAACAGGAACTTTGGGACAAAGGATATAATTATATTGCCTGCATAGATGAAGTCGGAAGGGGCTGCCTTGCAGGCAGCGTTGTAACTTGCGCAGTTATTATGCCCAAAGGTTTGCTGATAGAAGGCGTCGATGATTCTAAAAAGCTGTCGGCAAAAAAGAGGGAAGAATTATTTGAAATTATAAAAAATTCAGCCTTGGCATACGGAATAGGTGAATTGGACTGTGCAAAGGTTGATGAATATAATATTAAAAATGCAACAAGGATTGCAATGGTACAAGCTATTGAAAATATTAAGGACAACGGAGGCAACAAAATAGTTCCGGATTATGTAATTGTAGATGCGGAAAAGTTAGACACAGACATACCTCAGTCCAATATAATTCACGGGGACGCAAAATGTCATGGAATTGCTGCAGCTTCAATTGTAGCGAAAGTTACGCGCGACAGGCAGATGGAGCAGCTAAGCAAATTATATCCTGAATATAAATTCGATAAAAATAAAGGATATGGTACCAAAGAACATATTGAAGCATTACTTGAATACGGTCCCACTGAAATACATAGAAAAACATTTATTAAAAAAATATTGGACCGAAACGAACAGTTGAAAATTGTGGAAGGTTCTTTTTAGGTATTATATTTTCTGAAGAATATATCAATATTTGACTAAACAAAATCCCAATATTCTGAAATATAATTCAGTTGCCGGGATTTTTTGTGTATCAATTCAGATTAGCGTGTTGACAGACATAAAAGCAACTTAAAAGCAACTTAAGAGATTACAAAAATTTGACAATTTTAAATCCTTAATGTATACTAAAATAGGTATATGCAAACGCTGACATACCTATTTTAGTGTATCGTATTCAAGAAGCCTTTACAGCTCTTTGAATATAGAATATTTATTATTAGGAGGCTTAAATGAAAGGTTTTGCAATGTTAGGAATTGGTAAGACAGGTTGGATTGAAAAAGCTGAGCCGGTTTGCGGTCCGTTGGATGCAATCGTTAAACCAATTGCGGTTTCACCATGCACCTCAGATGTTCACACTGTTTGGGAAGGTGCAATCGGAGAAAGAAGCGATATGATTCTTGGTCACGAAGCAGTCGGCGAAGTTGTTGAGGTTGGCTCGCTTGTTAAGTATTTTAAACCCGGCGATAAAGTTATTATTCCGGCTATAACACCCGATTGGGGTGCACTTGCTTCTCAAGGCGGTTATTCAATGCATTCTAACGGTATGCTGGCAGGCTGGAAGTTTTCTAATTTTAAAGACGGTGTTTTCGCAGAATTCTTCCATGTAAATGAAGCTGATGCAAATATGGCAATATTGCCTGATGATGTAGATGCAGCGGCGGCAGTAATGCTGAGCGATATGGTACCTACCGGTTTTCATGGTGTGGAATTAGCTGATGTTCAATTCGGCGATGATGTTTGCGTTATCGGTATCGGTCCTGTTGGTTTGATGGCAGTTGCAGGTGCGGCTCTGCGCGGCGCTTCAAATCTGTATGCTGTCGGTTCAAGAAAAATATGTACCGAAGTTGCAAGAGAGTATGGCGCTACCGATATAATTAATTACCGTGAAGGAAGTATAGTAGAACAAATTATGGAAAAAACTCACGGAAAAGGTGTTGACCGCGTGGTTATAGCAGGCGGAAATGTCGATACATTTATTGAGGCAATTGAAATGCTTAAACCGGGCGGAAGAATCGGTAATGTTAACTACCTTGGTTCCGGTGACTATGTAAAAATTCCAAGGGTAGAGTGGGGATGCGGCATGGGCCACAAAATAATCGCCGGCGGTTTGATGCCCGGCGGAAGACTACGCATGGAAAAGCTGTGCACCTTACTTCAGACGGGAAGACTTGATACAAGCAAGTTGCTTACACACAGATTCAATGGTTTTGATCACATGGAAGAATCATTGTTGCTTATGAAGGACAAACCTAAAGATCTTATTAAGCCTGTTGTAATGATTTAAACAAATCAGGGACGGTTCTTTTTGATTGATAATTATCAGTTAAATAAGAACCGTTTTTTTGATGCGGTATAATGAATATTGAGTTTAAACTTTTTATGTTTAATACATAAATAAAAGGCATTATTCAGCTTACTTAAATAATGCCTTTTATTATTTTACAGCAAGACGTTACGATAATAAATTATCGTAAAACGATAAATAGTTATTGACATAAGGAAAATATCTGATATAATAAAGGTAAAATAATCATCATTTGGAGGGTTTATGTATCAGAAAAGCATTGTTCATTATATGACCAAAATTTGTGTTGATATTTTGTTTTATGTGGCAATATTGTGCTGCATTATGATTCCTTTTTCATCGCCATGGTTGTTTAGATACTTTGGTATAGCTGAGGCAAGTGCTTTATTTATTAAAGCAATATTATTGGCTTCGGGTATTTCTTGTGTTTATATTCTTTGGCAGTTAAAGGTAATTTTCAGAACTCTGATGGAAGGTAATCCGTTTATACATGCCAATGTAATGTGTCTTAGAAAAATAGCGGTTACTTGTTTGGTTGTATCATTTATTTTTGTTGTTAAAATGATTGTTATGCCTACAATTTCAACAATCGTTATTGTTGTTATATTTATTGTCGGATGTCTTTTATGCTTAACATTAAAGGATTTATTCAAGCAATCTATTTACTATAAAGATGAAAATGATTTGACGGTGTAGGAGGTGTATCATGGCTATAATTATACAGCTTGATGTTATGATGGCTAAAAGAAAAATAGGTCTTATGGAGTTAGCTGAAAAAATAAATATTACGCCTGCTAACCTGTCAATATTGAAAAATAACAAGGCAAAGGCAATAAGACTCTCAACTTTGGATGAAATATGCAAGGCATTGGATTGTCAGCCTGGTGATATTATTGAATATGCGGAGGATAAAGATGGAGCAAAAAATTAAATCAAAAATATCATTTTACGGAATTATTTCCGCCATAACTTTTATTTACTTGATACTGACCGATTATCCGGGAGTCAGTGCTCCCATATTTTTTATAATTCAATTTTTCGTATTGTTTTTAATTGCCAAGGATACGGGTGTTGTTAATATAAAGGGATTATTGGTGTTAGTCCCGATTTTTATTATATCTCTGAATAACTTTATCAGTGCAAACTATATGATGATGCCCACAAATTTTTTAGTGATTGTATTTTTGTACAGTGTTATGTTTTTGCTGCTTGAGAATAGGTTGAATTTGGTTAAATTAAATATTTACGGTTTTTTGAAAACAATTGTGAATATTTTCGAACCTATTGTGAATTTTATAGTGCCGTTTAAGTGGTTGGCAGAAAGATCCGATAATAAAGAAAAGAACATTCTTACGAAAAGGATATTGTTAGGTATTGCCATATCAATACCTTCGGTTATATTTCTTGTCATGATGCTGTCCTCTGCCGATTTGGTTTTTCACAATACTTTTATCATATTTAACGATTGGTTTAAAAGCTTGCTTGATTTTATTAATATTTTTAAATTAATAGTAGGCTCTTTTGCGGGATTGTACTTATTCGGACATTTATATTCTGTTTTAAATAACGAAAGTATGCTTGCAGGCGTGATTAATGATAAATCTGATTCCGAATATAAAATAAAGGGAGACGTAATAGTTTTTAACATTCTGCTGGTATCAATATTAATTGTTTATTCGATTTTTATCGCAATACAGTTTAAATATTTGTTTTCCGGAGGAACTCTTCCAAACAACCTTAACTATTCCGAATATGCAAGGCGCGGATTCTTTGAGCTAATATTTCTAAGCGTTTTAAACATAGCCTTAATATTGTTAACCACATATCTGCTCAGGGATAAAATATACGGAGATAAAAATAAATGGGCTATATGTACAAAGCTTATGCTTATTTATCTTTGTGTAATAACGGGTATATTGCTTGTATCTTCGTATTATAGAATGTCCCTTTATGACGGAGCCTACGGATTTACAAGATTGAGAGTATTGGTTTATATATTCTTAATATTTGAAGCGGGAGGTTTATTGGCAACCTTAGCTTATATTATAAAACACAATTTTAATATATTTGCCGTATATGCTGCTATCGGACTTTTGTTTTATCTGACATTGAACCTTGTAAAAATGGATGAATTAATTGCCAAAAGAAATATTGATATGTATTTAAGCGGGCAGGCAGAAGATATTGACATTGATTATTTATTGACCTTGTCACATGATGCTCTGCCGCAAATAATAAGGCTCACCGACGATAATGTTCAGTTCGTGACAAGAATCAAAACGATAAATTATTTAAAAAATATAAATGGTGATTACCGTTATATGGAGAATAATTGGCAAAGTTACAATTTGTCTATTGAAAAAAACAAGAGCCTGTTGGAGACTAACAAGGATAAATGGGATTTTTAGGTTAGGTTTATTCATCTAAAAGGAGGTTAACGATGAAAGGCAAAGTAAATTTATTATTTATGAGACTCTTTGATTTGTTATTGGCGTTAGGTTTTATTGTGGTAGGAGCTATGATGATAAACTCAAAATACGGGATATTTTCTGAAGGATTTCCTAAGGAGTTTTCAGATGCCCTTCCTTTTGACAGCTGGTTTATTCCCGGAATTATTTTAATTATCGTATTTGGGGCAGGCAATTTAGCTGCTTTTGTTATCAGCTTTATAAGAAGGGATAATCCGCACAGATTATCCTTAATTATGGGTTGTATACTTTTATTATTTATTATAATGCAGGTAATTATCTTGGGAGAATGGTATTTAGCATCGGTTGAGTTTATTATTTTAGGTGTAATTCAAATAGTGCTCAGTGCAACTTATAAATCATTTACATTAATGGGAAAGTATATTAAAATGGATGTGTAGGAAAAAAATATAAATTTTGGAGGATATTATAATGATATCACAAGATATGATTAAGTTAGGGACGCAAAGATCTGTCATAAGAGAACTGTTTGCTTACGGATTGCAAAGAGCTGAAATTGTGGGAGCAGAAAATGTGTTGGATTTCAGCCTTGGAAATCCAAGTGTTCCGTCTCCTGAAGAGGTTCAGGATGCAATTATAGACATTGTGAAGAATGATGACCCCATGGTTTATCACGGATACAGCACATCGCAGGGACATGCCGGATGCAGAAAGGCAATTGCAGGGAATTTAAACGATAGATTCGGAACATCCTATTCATTGAATGATTTGTTCATAACCTGCGGGGCAGCTGCTTCGTTAAACATAGTTTTTAAAGCTTTGACAGCATCGTCTGATGATGAAATAATCGTTTTGGCTCCTTATTTTCCCGAATATAAAGTTTTTGTAGAAGGACAGGGAGCTAAGATGAAACTGGTTCCAAACCGCAATGATATGAGACTTAATTTTGAAGGAATTAAAGAAGCCGTGAATAAAAATACCAAAGCCATTCTGATTAATTCTCCAAACAATCCTTCCGGTGTAGTTTATTCAAAGGAAGAAATAAAAGCGTTGACAGATTATCTGAAAAATATGCAGGATGATTTAGGTCAGATTATTTATCTGATTTCCGATGAGCCATACAGAGAGCTTGTATTCACGGATGAGCCTGTTCCATTTGTGCCAAACTATTATGATAATACGATTGTTTGCTATTCCTGGTCAAAATCATTATCTCTGCCCGGGGAACGTATTGGTTATATTCTAATAAATGACAAATGCGACGGCAATGAAACCGTAATGGCTGCAGTGGGAGGGGCTGCAAGAGTTCTTGGATACGTATGTGCTCCGACACTTTTCCAGCATGTTATTGAAAAATGCATTAATGTTAAGCCAAAATTGGAAGTTTACAGGAGAAACGGGGACATTCTTTATAACGGATTGACAGAAATGGGATATAATGTTGTTAAACCGGACGGTGCATTCTATTTATTCATCGAAGCACCAAACGGAAATTCAGAAGAATTTTCACAAAAAGCAAAGAAATATGATGTATTGGTGGTTCCGGGAACAGGCTTTGGAACTAAAACTCACTTGAGATTGTCTTATTGTGTGGATACTGAAAAATGTAAAAAAGCATTGCCCGTATTTGAAAAATTAATAAAGGAATTTAAATAGAAAAATGGCGCAGAAATGCGCCATTTTTATAACTACAAACCATACCTCTTTTCTATTAATGAAATGATTTTATCAAGATCTTCATTGCCGTAATATTTCACATAGATAACTTTGTTGTCAAAACTTGCATATATTGACTTGATGTTTTCGTAGTCAAAAATGTATAACAGATCAAATTTATTGCTTTCAATTTTTACAGGCTCAATATCCCGGTAGTCACGATGATAATGATGAATCAAATCCTTTAAAAGCCCTTCAGCCATACCTTTAAATGCTAATTCATAATACCTGGTAATTACACTTGCCGGTGAATATGCACCGCTGAAATCCTCCTGCATTTCACCTTCCACATAACCGCCCTCATATATTCTGTATTGCACAGGTGATAATAAACTCCAATTATACTGCAGGTCATGCCAATAATCATATATTTTACCGCTTTCAATCTCATTTATACGAATAGCGGGAAGATTTTCAACTGCTTTTGGAGATGTATATGATTCTCTTTTTATTACCGAATAAATAGGTGAAATTATAGCGGAAAAAATCCACAGAATCAGAGTCACATACACCAATGCCGATAAGAAATAACTAAGTTTCCAATTCCGGCTGTGGTTTATAGGGATGCCCATAAACAGGGAGTTTTTAATTTTCTTTACCGAAAAATATCCTTGTATTGCCGTACATAATATATAAATATAAGCAATTGTCATTGTAATTGTGGTGAAAGAGCTGCGCCTTATTAAATTCAAGTACGGTTCACTATCCAAGAAAAGGTGAGCGAGTAATAAAGCCAATGCTAAAATAACGGCAATAACTATTACTGTTGTACTTTTTTTAATTTGCTTATCAAGCATTTTAAATGTAAAACTTTGTTCCATAGGGTCAGTGTGAAGCTCAGTTGAATTTAATTCCTCGGGGGAAGAAAATATATAAAATATTTGTTTATTCATAACCAACTGCCAACCGCATTCCTTATATACATTTAGCTGCTCTAAGGTAGGGTTTTCTTCCAAAATTTCAATTCTGTACCTCGTGTTTTTAGGTTCTCCTTTTTCAAATGTAACTAACCAGTTTCCCACATTTTGCAAATGCATACCTTTTGCAGCCATATACGAAAACCAGCTTTCATTTTTGCCGAATTCCCACAAATCACTTAACAAAAACCTGTAAGCAAATTTACTCATGATCCCTCCTTAATTATGGCTCCGTCATCAACCATGTCATTTAATCTTTCATATTCCTTTTTTAAAGCGGAAATTCCGTCCGTTGTAATAGAATATGTTTTTCTTCTGCCGTCATCATTTAAAACAATTATCAAATTATCCTTTTGAAGCCTTGCAAGAACACCGTACAAAGTGCCGGGGCCCATTTTTACTCTTCCCTTTGAAACCTCTTCAATTTCATTCATTAGCTGATAACCATGATTAGGATGCAATAAAGCTAACAGCACATAGTACATTGCTTCAGTCATGGGACTTCCGTCATAGGGCATGAAATCACTCCTTTATTGTGCAAACAATAAGGATACTAAAAAAGCTATCTCTAAGTCAACAGACTTAGAATCCTTATTATGCATCACGATATACCGTATGACATAATAGTAATGCTTAAATATAAATCTGTCAATAAATATCTTATTGATTTACAAATTTAAAATCTTATAGTAAGATATTGAGATACAAATATGTTTCGGCTTCAAAGGAGAAAAGATGGAAATAATAAGAGTAAAAGGCAATACATATTGCATAGATACGGGTATGACTTATTTACCTTTTTATAAATTAAACGAACGGGATATTATACTGATGGATTCCGGTTATCAAAAAGAAAGCACTGGGATAGAAGAAGTATTGGAAAACAGTAATTTAAAAATTAAAACCATAATATGTTCTCATGCTCATCCGGATCATGTAGGGAACAATTCGTATTTTAAGGATAAATACAATTGCAGAATTGCTATGACCAGGGACGAAGCATTCCTTTGTTCTTCATATGCAAACTTCAAAACTTTTTATGACCAGCCTATGTCTTTAATAAAAAGCTATTATCATAATTTAGTATGTGAAACTGATATTATCATAAATGATAAACAGGACAGCATAATACTTAATGATGTCGTTTTTAAGCTGTTTCATACATTTGGGCACAGCTCCGATCAAATATGCATAACAACTCCGGATGACGTTTGTTATTTGGCAGATACTTTGATAACTCATGAAACAATGGAAGGTACAAAGATTCCGTATGCATTTGTGTTAAAGGATGATTTGGAGAGCAAGAAAACATTACATCAGCTTGACTGCAGCACATATATAATTGCTCATAAAGGGATATTGAATGATATTGATGGATTGATACATGACAATATAAAATATTACAGCCGTATTGCGGAACGGGTATATGAAGAAATAACAAAGCCAATGACTTTTGAAGACATTTTAAAATGTGTAATCAGAAAATATAAAATAGAAGTAAAAAGCGTTTATAAATACAGGCTGGCGGAAAGAATGTTAAGGTCATATGTGGAATACCTGTATGAAACGGAAAGGGTAGAAACAATAATTGAGAACTGCTTTATAAAATATATTAAAAGATAGGAAAGGGGATGTTCGCCTTTTCCAATGAAAAGAACATCTCCGCCATTTCAAAAATCTCCGCTATTATTACTGCGGTCGGATTGTCCCCTAACTTTTCAACCCGGATGGTAATTTTGTAATAATGTGTAATGCCATTTTTATGGCAGGTGTTTAGATATCAGCTTGAACTTCATTTTGTTTTACCTTAAAATAATTATAACCCATATATATTCCATGAATACAATATAGAGCTGCTATAACTTCTATGGCTTTAATGCCTATATATTTAATAAGCAAAACTGATACAAAACCACCCAAGAAAAAGGTTAAAATTGAAATTATGTAAAATCTTAATTTCCAGGCATCCTTGCGATTACCGTGCAGTAAGGCTCCAAGACAAAAACCCGCGTCGGTAATATATCCCGTCATATGTGTTGTTCTTACTATTATACCCTTTAATTTAATATATGAACCGTTTTGCATTCCCATACCCAAGGAAATAATTCTGAGAATAACTATATTGCCGGTAGTTGTTTTTATAGCGATAAACATTATTATTCCAAAGAAAATCGGTAGTATTGAATCATATTTGGTAATATCCGTTTTTTTTTCGTGATAAATATAACCTGATATTGCAGAACCGATAAAGAAAAGTATAATATAGAATAATATTTCACTAAATGCATTGAACTCTCCGTTAGCAAGAGCAATTGCCGCTTTGCTTATATTTCCAGTAGAGTGGGTAATATTCAACTCCAATAAAAGCATAGCACAAACATTAATAACACCCGCCAAGAAAGTCAGTTCACCGATCCAATTATAGTAAAATAACTTGCGTTTTGATGCTTCCATGTTAAATTTAACCTTCCATAAATTATATTAGTACATAGTACAAAGATTCTATGTCAAATCCATACTACCATATAACATTATTAAATACAAATAGAATAGACTATTAAATCTAAAGGTCAGCATGTGAAAATTTTTATATCAAAGATAATAATATATAAAGTGTGCTGATAGAAATATAAAACAATAAATGAGCACAAGCGGCTATAATTTTTTTATTCCTAAATAAAAGAAAGTCGCTGTTAACAAAAATGATAAAAAATCGGCGAACGGAGCGGCATACAAAAGCCCTTTCAAGCCCCATAGCTTAGGGAATATCAAAATGGCAGGGATTAATAAAATTAATTGCCTCGTAAGTGTTAAAAACATAGATGACTTTGGTCTTCCGATTGCCTGAAAAAAGTTAGCGGCTACAACTTGAAAGCCCACTACAGGGAAACATAAAAACCAAGCAAATATTGCCGAACGTCCAAAGCTGATTAAATCCGGATCCCTGTTAAACAATGATATTAATTGTACAGGAAAAAGTCTGGTAATAATATATCCTGATGTTACAACAATTGTTGCAGTTTTTATGGCTAATTTAATTGCTTCCTTAACTCTAACGTATTTACGGGCACCGTAATTAAAGCTGATGATAGGTTGAACTCCTTGGTTTAAACCAACGATAGGCATAATTAAAAATGTTTGAATGCTGTTGATTACTCCCATTCCGGAAACGGCTATATCACCTCCGTAAATATATAAGCTCTTATTCAAAGTCGCATTTAAAAGACTTGAAGCCAACTGCAGCAAAAATCCGGGCATTCCCAACATCGTAATTCTTTTAACCAAACTGAGCTTTAGTTTCATATATTTACGCTTTAATTTATTTCTGCTTTGTTTTCCGATAAAATATGAAATAACCCATAAAAATGAAAAAAACTGTGAAATAATAGTTGCCAAGGCGGCTCCTGCCATACCCATATTTAAACCATAAATAAAAATTGGGTCTAAAACAATATTGGTTCCTGCTCCTAAAAACATTGTGTACATAGCTAATTTAGGATTTCCGTCGGCACGTATAAAATGATTCAGCCCTACGCTTACAATATGAAACGGCGCTCCCAAAGTAATGATACTCATGTATTCCAATGAATAAGGCAGAATATCCACGCTGGCACCGAAGGAAAGGAGAATGGTTTCTAAATTTACTTGAACTGAAATCATAAATAATACACCGGCTGAAATAAGCATCATCAGTGTATTACCAATAGTATTTTCCGCCACTTCATAGTTTTTTTCACCTAAATTCATAGAGAAATTAGTAGCACCGCCCACACCGAATAAAACTCCGATTGCCAAGGATATTATCATAATGGGAAAACCTATGGTTATTCCCGCTATTCCGTTTATTCCAAGTTCAGGGCTGTTGCCGATAAATAACCTGTCAACTACATTGTATAATGCATTTACCATCATACCGACTATTGCAGGCAACGAAAATTTTAATAAAAGCTTTGAAATTTTTTCTTCTCCCAACGGGTTTATATATTCCAATTTTGTCCTCCCATATGTAAATAATAATGTCATTATACTATAGATGCCTGTATATTAAAACAAGATTTTACAAGTAACTGTATCCTTAAGTGCTTTTTTTTGATATAATAAAATAATAAATAACGTGCAGAGGGGAACTAATATGAGGATATTGCATACTTCGGACTGGCATCTTGGCAAAAGCCTTGAGGGTGCCAGCCGAATGGACGAGCAAGAAGCATTTTTAAATGATTTTATTGAAATAGTCAAAGAAAAAAATGTGGACATGGTTATTATTGCGGGAGATATTTACGACAGCGCAAATCCACCTTCAAGAGCTGAAAAAATGTTTTATGATACATTGAAGAAACTCTCGTCGAACGGAGAAAGAATAACATTAGTGATTGCAGGCAACCATGACAATCCGGAAAGATTGGTAGCCGCAGGACCATTAGCAAGAGACCACGGGATTATTATGCTTGGAACACCCAAGTCTGTCGCTGATACGGGGGAATACGGAAAGCACATGGTCGTGGATTCAGGTGAAGGATTTGTCGAAGTTGAAATAAACGGCGAGAGAGCGGTTGTTTTAACCGTACCGTATCCAAGCGAAAAAAGGCTGAATGAAGTTTTATACGATGCAATGGATGAAGAAGAGCAAAGGGTTAAAACATACAGCGAAAGAATAAAGATACTCTTTGATACATTGAGCAAAAAATACAGGGAAGACACTATCAACATTGCAGTGTCACATTTGTTTGCCATGGGAAGCGAGGAAGCAGGCTCTGAAAGAAATGTACAGCTCGGAGGAAGCTTCGTTGTAGACGGAGGATGCTTTCCCGAAAAAGCACAGTATATTGCTTTAGGTCATATTCACAAGCCGCAGTTAGTGCCCGGAACCAATAAAAGAGCAAGATACGCAGGCTCACCAATACATTACGGCAAGAAGGAAATTAACTTTGATAAAAAGGCATTCATTATAGATGTTAAGGCAAATGAAGAATGCACTGTGGAAGAGGTTAAATTTAAAGTATACAAGCCTATTGAAATATGGAAGTGCGATAATATAGAAGAAGCAATAGATATGTGTGAGGAAAACAAGGACAAGAACTGCTGGGTATACTTAGAAATTAAAACAGACAGGTATTTAAGGGAAGATGAAATTAAAATGATGAAATCAAAAAAAGAGGACATCCTTGAAATATCACCAATTATAAAGGGTGAAAATACGGAAGAGATAAATTTTAACAGTTTTTCCGAGAAATCATTTGAAGAAATATTTAAGGAATTTTATATTAAGGAAAGACAGGTAGAGCCTCAGCGGGAGCTGATGGATATGCTCCTTGGAATACTCGGTGAGGAGGATGAATATGAAGCCGATTAAACTGAAAATTAAAGGTCTTAACAGTTTTATAGAAGCTCAGGAAATAAATTTTGAAATTCTCACGCAAAAAGGCTTATTTGGCATATTCGGTCCTACCGGAAGCGGTAAATCAACAATACTTGACGGCATTACCCTTGCGCTTTACGGAGAGGTTTCAAGAAAAAGCACAAATTATATGAACACTAACTGTGATTCAATGGCGGTAAGCTTTGAATTCAGGATAACAGATAAGGAGGTAAGACATTACAGGGTTGACCGGGAATTTAGAAGAGATCCCAAAACCGGAAATGTTCTAACCAAGTCTGCAATATTAGTTGATATTACCGATGGTGATCTGGTATTAGAAGATAAAGCAAGAAATGTAACAAAAAAGTCCGAAGAAATAATAGGGCTTAAATTGGATGACTTTACAAGGACGGTAGTTCTTCCGCAGGGTAAATTCAGTGAATTTTTAAAACTTGAAGGCAGGGAAAGAAGAGAAATGTTAGAAAGACTTTTCAACCTTCAAAAATATGGGGACGAGTTGTCCGTTAAGCTTGGAAATAAAATAAAAGAAGAAAATCAAAAAGCAAATATTGTTGAAGGCGAGCTTAACGGTTACAAAGATGTAAGCGATGAAATTTTGGAGGAAAAAAATAATGTGTTTAATGAAACATATAAGCAGTTAAAAATCTGTAAGGAGGAATTATTAAAAGCCGAAAAAGCTTATAATGAAGGCAGGGAATTATGGGAGCTGCAAAATGAATTCTATGAGCTGAAAATTAAAGAAAAAACTCTTAAAGAACAGGAAGAGGACATAGAAAGCAGCAAGCATGAGGTTTCGGTTTTAGAAAGCTCTCTTAAGGTAAAACCGTATGTTGACAGTTATGAAAACACATTGGGACAAATTTCAGAAGTAAAATCCGAAATCGAATCCCTGAGTAAAAAAGCGGAAAAAATCAAAGAAGACAAAAAAACTGCGGAAATAAGTTTGGCAGATGCAAAAAATAAAAAAGATACGGAACTGCCAAAGCTTAAAATCAAAGAGCAGCAGGTGCTTGATGCAATTGAAGAAAAAAAGCTGCTTGACTCATTGTTAAAAGAAAAAATAAGCTTGCGGGAAAGTATTTTGAAAACAGATGAAAGGTTGAACACTGCAGTAAAAAGCTTAAACAAAAACGATGGAAATATCATTAGCATTAATGAAAATATCAATGCCAAGGAAAGTAAAGCAGAAAAACTCAAGGTTTCCGAGGAATTTAAAAATAAGGTTAATGAAGGAATTATTATATTAAGCGAATTTGAAAGTATAAAAAAACAAATCGTAAGTATTGAAAAAGACATAAACTCAACTAAGCATAATATTGAAGAAGCAAAAGCCAAAAGCGAAAACCTTTCAAAGCTGCTTAATGAAAAAGAAAAATTGATGGGTGAATTATCCGGTAAATTAAAAAATTTAAATGAGAATTGTCCCGGAAACCAGGATACACTTATAAGCTTGAAAGAAAAGCTTTCCTATGCAAAAGAAAAATGGGACAAACACAAGGAATACACTTTTGCTATTGAAAAAGGACTCCTGAACACAGAAACATTTGGTAAAGAGCTTAAAGATAAACAACAGGAGAAAACCCGTATTTTTGAAAAAATAAATATATTAAAAGATGAAATAAAAAGATTAGAAAAAGAAAATTTAGCATATATTTTGAGAGAATCCTTGGCGGTCGGGGACATATGCCCTGTATGCGGCTCCACAGAGCATCACAAGGAAAATATTTTGCATGCTGAACAAACCGGAAATCTTGAAGAATTAAGAAATGATCTAAAATTAAAAGAAGAAAACCACGAGTTTATAAATTCGGAAATAATTAAATTAAGTGAAAGACTTGCTGCTGAAGAAAGCAATTTAAGCGATAATAATTTAAAGCTTAATAATTTAGGCGGTGAATATAGGGATTATTCGGTTGAAGAGCTACGGCAAGAATTTGATTTATTATATAAAGCTGTAAATAAGTACAATACAGATAAAACTATACTTGAAAAAGAGCTGCAAACAATCACTGAAGAAAAACACAGCATCCTTACGGACTATAACAATGCAAACAATGCATCATGTTACAACAGAGAGTTGTTGGATAAGCTGTCATCTGACTTAAAATCAAAAAATACAGAATTAAATAAGTCTTGGGAAAAGTTATCAATGCTTAAAAAAGAAATATTTGTTGAAGATTTTAAATCAGTGAGAACCGATATAAACAACAAGGAAAAAGAAAGAGCAGTATTGGAACGGGAAATCAAAAACCTTAGAAGCAGTTTAAAAGAGGAGCAGCTTAATAAAGAAAAATCGGCAAATGAATGCAATGATTTGAAAATTCAATTAAACGAAAAGAATACAATTATTGCGGAAAAAACAAAGAGTATTCAAGAAAAGCAAAATATAATCCTAAGCAAGGTTGGAGTTGCGGAAAATCTTGAATTGTTAAAGGAGCAAATTATAAAATCAGTCCTTCAAATTGAAAATCAGTTTAATATGTATGAAAAGAAAAAAAATGAGGTTGAAGAACTGTTTAACGAAGTAAACAATAAAATAATATCCTTGCAAGGCAATTTGTTAAGCTTGCAGGAAAGAAGCGTTAATGACAGGGACATGCTTGACAAGGCATTGGCAGAGGAAGGAATAAAGGATGTGAATGCAGCTAAGAAAAATTTTGTTCCCAAATCCGAAATAGATAAACTTAAAGCAAAAATCGAAAAGTATAACAATGCTGTTGCAGAGCTTAACGGTGCGTTTACAAGCTTAAATAAAAAAATTGACAACAGAAATCTGACTGAAGAGCAATGGAACGAAATACAGAAAATTAAAAATGAAAAAGCCATGATGGCTGACGAGCTGCAAAAAATCGCCACAAGCATTGAGGTAGAATTAAAATCGATAGTAGTTAAGCTAAAGGTGAAAACCGAGCTTTTAAAGGAAAAGCAAAAGCTAAATCACAAAATGGCATTGTTAAATGATTTGGATAAGCTTTTCAGGGGTAAGAAATTCGTTGAATTTGTTGCAGCCAACCAGCTTAAATATGTGTCAGTCGAAGCAAGCAAAAAGCTTAAAGAAATAACGGGAGGAACCTACGGCCTTGAAGTTGATGAAAATGGCAAATTTTTAATCAGAGACTATAAAAACGGAGGAGCACAAAGAGATGCCACGACATTGTCTGGGGGAGAAACATTTGTTGCATCCCTTGCACTTGCATTGGCTCTGTCATCACAAATACAGCTTAAAGGAACTGCACCCCTTGAATTGTTTTTCCTTGATGAAGGTTTTGGTACCCTTGATGACAATTTGCTTGAAACTGTAATGGATTCTCTTGAAAAAATCCATCACGACAAGTTATCCATAGGTATAATAAGCCATGTGGAATCAATTAAGAATCGTGTTCCGGTTAAACTAATTGTTACTCCTGCAGTGGCGGGATTAGGCGGAAGTAAGGTGAAAATCGAAAAATCATAAAATAAAAATGGAGGAAGAATTGAAAACATTATTTAAAAACGGAAATATCCATACAATGGATGAGGTTACGGTTGCAGATGCATTTGTAGTGGATGGCAATAAATTTGTCTATGTGGGAACTGAATCAGGTGCAAGAGATTACTTAAACAATCACAGCTTCAATGAAGTCGATTTAAAAGGTCATTTCGTATTGCCGGGCTTTAATGATTCACATATGCACTTTCTACATTTTGCAAAAGGCTTGAAAAACGTAGATTTAGTTGGAGTAAAAAGCATTGAAGAAATTAAGTGCAGAATTAAAAGAAGTTTTGAAAAAAGAGATGCCGGAGATAATTCCTGGATTGAAGGAGTAGGCTGGAACCACGATTATTTTACCGATGAAAAAAGATTCCCGAATAAATTTGATTTAGACGGTATTACGGGTGATGTACCGGTCATGATTATGCGTGCTTGCTTTCATGTCGGAGTATTAAACTCTGCGGCACTAAAAATTGTCGGTTTAAACAAGGAAACGGCAAAACAATACGGACACTTAATTGAGACGTTGCCGGACG
Source organism: Sedimentibacter sp. (assembly GCA_036720515.1). Lineage (GTDB taxonomy): Bacteria > Bacillota > Clostridia > Tissierellales > Sedimentibacteraceae > Sedimentibacter. Next base: position 35,503 of record DAIMMU010000001.1, on the reverse strand, counting down.
GTGAGCCGAACGGAGTTATTAAAGAGGGTTTATTATCAATTGTTAAAATCAGTATTTACGACCGGGGCTTAGAAGCATTAAAAAATATTATGGAGGAAGCTCAATATTTTGCTTTGGCACAAGGAATAACATCGGTGCAGACAGATGATATCGGATATACGACTGAAAGAGACTATAAATTACTGTTTCAGGCATTAAAAGAATTAGATGAAGAAGGAAGGCTTAAAGTACGTATAGGTGAGCAGTGTTCAATTCCCGATATTGATTTGCTGAAAGGATTCTTTCAAAAAGGATATAATCATGGGTGGGGCAACAACAAATATCGTATAGTATGCATTAAGCTTTTTACGGACGGTTCGCTTGGTGCAAGAACCGCTGCACTGAGAAACCCTTACAATGATGACCCTTCCACGAATGGAATTGAAATAATGACTCAGGATGAAATTAATGAATTGGTTTTATTATCCCATAAGAACAATTGTCCTGTCGCAATACACGCAATAGGGGATAAGGCGATAGAAATGTCATTGAATGCAATAGAATATGCACAGAAAGAGTACCCTGATAACAATCCGAGACATGGAATCGTACATTGCCAAATAACGGAGGAAGAGCTTCTAAACCGCATCAGGAAATTGAATGTAATAACATATATCCAGCCCATATTCATAGATTATGACATGAATATAGTATACGACAGAGTAGGCAAGGATTTGGCCGAAACTTCATATGCATGGAAAACAATGATTAACAAAGGAGTACATGCTTCCTTCGGAACGGATTGTCCCGTTGAAAGATTTGACACCATGCCCAATATTTATTCGGCGGTAACAAGAAAGGGTATTACGGGAGAAGATAAAAAGATTTATCTGCCGGATGAAAAGCTGTCTATGGATGAAGCATTGAAGTCATACACGATTGAAGGTGCTTATGCTTCCGGCGAAGAAGATATAAAGGGCTCTATAACAGCCGGAAAATTGGCAGACTTTGTTCTGCTTGATAAGGATTTATACAATTTAACCGACGAAAAAGAAATTCTTGGTACTCAAATTATAGAAACATATGTTGACGGAAAATCAGTATATAGAAAATAATTATCTATAAAAATAATAACAATTGATACCGCACCGAAAGTGTGGTATTCTTTTTGTGAGTTGCATTCCGGGAAGGAATGCCCGGCAAGATTATGGAGGTTTTTATGAGAAGAAGTGACGGCTATTTACTTAAAGATTTGAAACCTTTTATGAAAATAATACCTTATGTAATGGAAAAACGAAGTGATTCACAAAATTTCTCAAAGCAAACTTTTCCGGCTGAAAGTATTGACAGATATATTGCCGAAAAAAAGCAATCAGGTTACAACCTTAACTATATGCATGTATTTATAGCTGCATATGTGAGACTAATTGCACAAAGACCTCAACTGAACCGTTTCGTAATGAATAATCAGATATATCAAAGAAATAAAATATACGTTTCGATGGCGGTTAAACGCTCTCTTCGGGATGAAGGCGAAGAGACAACCGTTAAATTTGAATTTACGGGAAACGAAGATATTTTTGAAATAGCGGAAATTATAGATAGAGATATAGCAAAAGCACTTTCTTTCAATGAAAGCACAGATACGGACAAACTTGCCGAAATGGTAATGTCAATGCCCGGGTTTGTGAAAAAAGTATTGGTCAGACTGATAAAGGCAATGGATAATTACAATATGCTTCCCAAAAGCGTAATCGATGCAAGCCCCTTTCACACGACATTATTTTTTACTTTCTTAAAATCAATAGATACGCATTATATTTATCACCATCTTTATGACTTTGGAACAACCGGTATATTTGCCGCTCTTGGGAAAACCGTTAAACTACCGATTGTAGAAAATGAACAGATAGTAGTGAAAAAATGCTGTGAAATAGGTTACACCATGGATGAAAGAATTTGTGACGGCGTATATTATGCAAGATCCTTCAAGCTGTTGGAAAAATATTTCTATAACCCTCGCTTACTGGAAACAAGACCCCAAGAAAAAAGAATTCTGGGGACGGACCTTAAAATGTCATAAACTCAAATGCCGGTTCCGCGGCAATAAATCAACATAATTATAGTTATGTAAATCGATGCAATGATTAATGAGGTAACAACATGGAAAACAAAACAGAATATATAACCCCATAGATGAATAATGCTTGCATATTCATCTATGGGGTTATATAACGGCATTCCAAGGTCTGTCTCCGGAATGCCGTCAAATTTTTTTTAGAACTGAAAGGTCCGTCCTCAGAATTCCGGAATGCCCTCAGAATTCCTTGAAATTCATTATTCTACGATTATGCTGTATTCTTGTTTTTCTAAAACCTCACCTATTACGGCATAGGGTGTGCTGCTGTTTTTAAGCTCATTAAGCAATAACTCGGATTTTTCTTTTTCTAATGAAATCAGAAGTCCTCCCGATGTTTGCGGGTCAAATATGCAGTCTGCAATTTCCTGGGGTACCGACTCTGAAATCTTTACAAAGTCCTTTATGTATTCCATATTTTTGTAGGCTCCGCCCGGAATAATACCCATTTTAGCTAAAGACAGCGCTTCTTCGATAATCGGTATTGAGCGTGAATTAAACTTAATGGTAACATTACTTCCTTGAGCCATTTCAAATGCATGACCTAACAGACCAAATCCTGTTATGTCGGTACAGCTGTTAACACCAACCTTCATCATTGCGTCCTTAGAGAATTTATTCAATTCAGTCATTACATGGACGGCTGTTTTATAACCTTCTTCGCTTACTATTCCTGCTTTAATGCCTGTATTCAATATACCAAGTCCCAAAGGTTTTGTAAGGATTAAGGCATCACCCGGTTTTGCATTGCAGTTAGTTACAACATCCTTCGGATGTATAAATCCGGTTACGGATAACCCGTATTTCGGTTCTTTGTCTTCTACGGTGTGGCCTCCGATAATCATTGCATTAGCTTCTCTTACTTTATCATGACCGCCTTTAAGAATGTTTTTAATAATATCCTTAGGCAAATCTTCGGGAAAGCACGTAATGTTTAGTGCTAACTTAGGCTCGCCGCCCATGGCATAAACATCACTTAATGAATTCGCAGCCGCTATTTGACCATATTCATAAGGGTCGTCAACGACAGGCGTAAAAAAATCCAATGTTTGTACTAAGGCAATATCATCAGTTATCTTATAAACTGAGGCATCATCTGAAGTACTGATTCCTACCAATAGATTTTCATCAGAATCATTATTTAAATGACACAATACTTGTGCCAGGACTTCTGGTCCGATTTTAGCTGCTCAGCCGGAGCTTTTAGTCATTTGAGTCAGCTTAATATCATCTAATGACATATTTTCACTTCCTTATATTAAATTTTCATATTGTGACAATGTACTAAAAAACTTTGAAAGCCTCTGCCAAAGGTGACAGATTTTTGTTTTTGCTATGAACGAAAATAAATATAATAATTTTGCGGAACTTAATAATGAATTTGTTTTTGCCGGAAATCCTGCTTGTATTTTAACATATCGCATATATTAATTCAAATATGATTTTTATTCGGATAGTGTACATCAAAAAAAATTTAATCTTCTAATAGACAGAATTGTTGATTATATTGAAGCAAATGACAATATAGAGGTTCAATTAAACACTAAAGCAGAAGAATTAATTGTTAAAGATGGAAGAGTTGTGGGCGTTAAAGCTATGAATGGCGATAACCCTATTACATACACAGCTGACAAAGGTGTTATTATAGCCACGGGCGGCTTTGGAGCCAATGTGGAAATGCGACAAAAATATAACGAGCAATGGGCAAACTTAGACAGTAGTATTGGATGCTCAAATCAAAGTGTTGCCGCTCAGGGTGATGGTATTGTAATGGGTGAAGCTATAGGGGCACAATTAATTGATATGGGTCTTATACAATTGCATCCAAATGGAGAGGTTGGTACCGGAATGATGATGGGTGTTCCGGGCACACCGGGATTAAACAGAATATTTGTAAATAATGAAGGAAAAAGATTTGTATCGGAAGATGCAAGGCGTGATGTGATGGTTAATGCAATTTATGCGCAACCAGACGGAAATATGTGGGTTATAGCAGATACAAACAAATATCCCGAAGGAAATGTTGAGATTGAAAATGCGGTTTTATTGGGAAAAGCATTTAAAGGTAATACTGTAGAAGAATTAGCAAAAGAAATCGGTGTTGATGCTGCCAATCTTCAAAAATCAATTGATGATTATAATGCAGTCGTAGAGGGAGGTACAGATGAATTCGGATTAACGACATTTGATAAGAAATTGGGTAATCCTCCATATTATGCGGCTAAGAGAATACCTACAGTGCACCATACTATGGGTGGTTTAAAGATAGATACTGAATGTCATGTTCTGGACCAAAACGATAAACCGATACCGGGACTTTATGCTGCAGGAGAGGTTACAGGAGGTATACACGGAGGTAACCGACTTGGTGGAAATGCAATATGCGATATAGCCGTATTTGGTCGTATTGCGGGTAAGACAGCCTCTCTGAATCAATAATTCAGATAAAAATAATTGAATTGAATCTGTAAGATTTAAAATGCTTAAAGAATGAGACTTTTAAGAGAGCAGAAAATCTTCACATTGAATAAAGGTACAAAAAAAGATTATTAAGATGGGCGGTTAAGCTAATTTAAGTTTAACCGCCCATAGTTTATTTCCACGTAGTTCCGGAGTGATCAATATTTACAATTCTTGTATAGCGCCTTAGAGGGTATTCTCCGTCATGGGGGGCTCCGCAATAGGACGAAGACATGTTTTCACCGGAGCATACACGTACGGCACCGGCATTAAAAAGCATATCTGACAGGACAGCAAGTTCTGATTGACTGCAAAGCAATCCGACTGTTTGAAGGTAGTTTTTATATGGACGAAGTGTAGGCAGCAGTTCTAAACGAGGCAGCGGTCTTACCCACGCATTCCCAAATTGAATCGATGTATCAATTGCTTTATCCCGATATGCAATCAGGCTGCAGTTGCTGCCTTTAAATATCCTGTTGTTATTATAGATGCCTTCAAGCTCTTCCGTGTACAGCTTAAGGGCAGATTGGGATTTTATACCTATTCCGATTTTCTGGGGATTGCTACTAATAGCATATTCTAAAATCGGCAGGAAGCTATTGCAGAATTCATATATATCATTCATGTTGTCCGTATCAATAAAAATTCCCTGCAGAGAACTGCACAGCAATTGTCCGGTTTCTGCAATATTTTTTGCAAGACCCTCCATGCCGCTTTGTGTTATGCCTTGCTTTGTAACGTATGCAAAGCTTACTTTATGACCCCATTCAATAAGCTTGATATTCGGAGGAATAAGCTTCCGCAGAGCAGACACAGCTTCCTTGCCTCCCCATACAACGACGGCATCTGCAGCAGAAATCAGCTGTTCTATATGTTCGATGTCCTTTGAGGAATAATCAAACACATAAATATAGTCTGCCAAGATAGGCTCTGCCTCTATAAGCTCAAGCAGCAGTCGTACCGATATACCGCTCTCTTCCGCAGGCAATTTTAAAATATTTATATTTCCGGTCAGAAGCCCCTCCAATACGCTGAATGCCGGTAATCCGTCAGCATTGCCGGCAGCAACATGCAGCAAAACACCAAGCGGCAGAATTTGCCGGGTGACGGCAGACTCTTTGTACGGAGGATTAAATGTAACAGGATTACATAATATATCGCCCAATTCGACCTTTATGCGGTGAAGCAGACTGTCTTTGTTGAAAAGACTGCGCATTTCGTTGATATAGTTTTTGCTTATTGATTTATCAATTCCAAGTCCTGCCATTGCCTCTATATAATACGATTCGTCCAAATCGGACACAACTTTATTGCAGGCGTTAATAACTGTTTCAGTATTAAGTCTTCCTTTTTTCAGTGTATCAATAATATAATGTTCCAGATTATCCAATATAATATCGCATTCTTTCGAGTCCGTGATTTTCCCTTTTACCAGATTCATACCGCACCGCCTTTCTTTATGTCCAGCAGCTCAAAAGCATTCGCCGCACATGTTTTAATATCTGCAAGCCCCACACGTCCCAGAATTTCAAAATACGGCGAGTTTATACCGCATCCGCATTCTTCGCCGGGATGCATTATTGCCAAATCATCGGTCATGACACTGACAAACGGCATGCTTGTCATCATTGGTGTAATTAAATTTAATATGCCGGGAACTCCGTATCCGACAGGCTGCATATTTAAATCACGAATGAGTACTCTTGAATATATCGGTACATGAAAATGGTGGTTCGGGCAATTAAAATAGGGGATAGGATGTTCAACAGCACCAAAGAATTCTTTTGACCGGTCGCCGCCCAGCCCTAAAACTTCTTGCGACATTTCATATAAAGCGGGTTTGTCTACCTGCTCGGCAAAAAAGGTTTTCCAGCCTCCGGCTAAAATTATTAGTGATTTAGGATGAAGCTTGAGTTTGATTCCTGAATCAATGAGCTCTTTCAATAAAAACGAAAAATACGCCGGGAACCCTATGAAGCGTACCGGAAGACCCATTTTTTCATAACGAAGTAAAGCATTTTTTATTCCGTCCATGTTAAGGACATAGTCTGTTCCTGTATCTTTAAGAGCATATTCCCTATGAATGGCAGGAGCGGCATATGTAGTCGCATATGCGGTTTTAACAGCACCGATCTTATTTCGTTTTGATGGCTGATATCCCAAGACTATGTAATTGGTTGGATGAATGGATACTAATTTATTTGTGATGAATGTCCCCAGTACCATGCCCATGCCTCGCCATGCTGATGACAGGTCAAGTGCCATTTCACTGACCTTGCCGCCTGTACCTGATGTAGTTGATTTAAGCATAAGTTTATTTTCCGGCGCTGAATAAAGCGTGTGTTTTTTTAAAAAAAGTGTTGGTATGGGCGGAATTTTATATATATCTTCTATTGTTTCCACCTCATTAATTGAAAAACCTTGATGAGATATTATTTTTGCATAGTCCGGACAGTTATCGGTGTGATGCTTTATATTTTCCAAAATTGCATTAAGAAACAGAGCATTCGTATCTTCTGTATTATAAATATCTTTATGAAAGAAAAGCTTATGACCGTAGTTCATTTTGCACCGCCTGTTATTTAATTTATGTTAACAAGAACCAGTAAACTAATTTGCAGTATCATAATTTTATAGTAGCATATCAAATCTTTGAAGTCAATGATATCAATATAAGCAAGATATAAGCAAGTAGAAGGTGCCAAATAATTGATTAATAGTTATGCTCAAGAGTTATTGGTCACCATGGGACGTACCTTTGAATGGTTTTGTCACTCCAAGGTCCGTCCCCAAAATTCTTTGGCTATGTTTACAGCTCCTCTTGCATCCTTGGAATAATAATCAGCGCCGATTTTAGACGCATAATCCGGTGTTAATACTGCACCGCCGACCATAATTTTTATTTGAGGAACTTCTTTTTTTAATGCTTCAATGGTATATTCCATATTTTTTACAGTTGTAGTCATTAAAGCACTCAAGCCTACTAAATTTATTTTTTCATTAAGAGCCGTTTCAACAATCCTTTCAATATCAACATCCTTGCCTAAATCAATGATTTTATAGCCATAATTTTCAAGAATAAGCTTTACAATATTTTTCCCTATATCGTGAATATCTCCCTTGACGGTGGCGAGCAATATTTTTTTGCTGTCGGTTATTTCAATATCTCTTAATGATTTTTCCTTTATAGTTTCAAAAACTATTTTAGAGGTTTCGGCGCTTCTTATAAGCTGAGGCAGGAATATTTCCTGCTTCTCATATTTTTCGCCTACAATATCCAGGGCAGGTATCATGAATTCATTTACTATTTCAATAGAATCATATCTGTTAAGCATATCAGAAGACAAGCTTTTAGCTTCTTCCTTTAAGCCCTTAATTATTACATCCTTTAAATCTGATTGTGAATTGTATGTTGTATTTTCAGGAACCATATTGCTGTAAGCTTTTATATATTCCTTGCTGTCTTTGTCCTGATTAGATAAAACTTTATAGGACCTTATTACATCCATTAAAGCATCATTGGTTGAATCGGTAATGGGGGCATCCAATCCAAAACCTAATGCCATGGCAAGGTAAGTTGTGTTTAACAGCTTTCTGTTTGGTAAACCAAAGGATACATTGCTGGCTCCCAAAACTATTTTTACATTGTATTTCGATTTAATTAAAGGAATTGCCTTAAGTGTTTCCATTACGGCTGCTTGCTCGGCAGAAGCTGTAAGTACAAGGGGGTCTACAACAATATTTTCTTCCGGTATGCCGTATTCCTTGGCAGTTTCAATAATATCCGAAGCTATTTCCAATCTCTTTTCTGAGGTAGAGGGAATTCCTTCTTCATTTAAGGTTAAAGCAACAACCAAGGCTCCATATTTTTTTGCAATGGGAAATATTTTTTCCATGCTCTCTTTCTTGCCGTTAACTGAATTGATTATGGGTTTTCCGTTATATATTCTTACTGCAGCTTCAATAACATCATAATTAGCGCTGTCAATCTGCAGAGGAAGAGAAACAACGCTTTGCACTTCTGTTATTACTTTTTTCATCATTTCCTTTTCATCAATATCCGGAAGCCCGACATTTATATCTAAAATATCAGACCCGCTGTCCTGCTGAGCAATGGCTTCTCTTATAACATAGTCAAGATTTTTTTCCCTTAATGCTTCCTTCAGTCTTTTTTTGCCTGTGGGGTTGATTCTTTCGCCGATTATTTTTACTTCCTCACCAATAAACACTGTTTTTGAAGATGAAGAAGCTGTTGTAAAGTGTTTTTTCGTAATTTTTAGAGGCTTCAATTCTCTCAGTGCGTCAATCATATTTTTAATATATTCGGGGGTGGTTCCGCAGCATCCTCCTAATATTGCAACACCTTTTTTTGCCATAATACTGATTTCGCGGCTGTATTCATCCGGGTTGATGTCATAATATGTATTGTTGTTGCGGTATTTAGGCAGTCCTGCATTTGCCTGCACCATAACAGGTATAGAGCTGTATTTTAAAAGCTCATCAACTACGGACTGCAGCTGCTTAGGTCCTAAGGAGCAGTTAACTCCAAGCACATCCACGCCGAGCCCCTCTACAACGCTCACAAATGCAGCAACATCAGTGCCGGTAAAGGTGCGGCCGTTATCTTGAAAGGACATGGTGGCAAATACGGGCAGGGCAGAGTTTTCCTTAGCCGCAAGAATTGCCGATTTTAATTCGTAGATATCGGTCATAGTTTCAATTAAAATAATGTCCGCTCCCGCATTTACTCCTGCAATTATTTGCTCTTTAAATATGTCATAAGCTTCTTCGAAACTAAGAGTACCTAAAGGGGATAGGAGGGTGCCTATGGGACCTATATCCAATGCAACATATTTTTCTTCCAGACCTTCGGTAGATTTTTTTGCCGTTTTTACAGCAGCAGTGATTATTTCTCCGACTGTATGGGATGAGTTCTTCAATTTAAACCTATTTGCACCGAATGTATTTGAAGTAATAATATCAGAACCTGCATTTAAATACTCTCTATGTATACTGTAAATAACTTCGGGCTTTGTAATGTTTAATTCTTCCGGCAGCTTGCCTGTCTCTAATCCGCTTTTTTGAAGCATGGTGCCCATTGCACCATCAAAGAATAAAAATTTCTCTAATTTATTTAACATGGTTTTTTTCTCCTTCTACGAATCCGCAATTGCCAAAAAGATTACAATTTAAGCAGGATTTTTTATGAATTTTATTTCCCTTATCAAAGCCTATAAAAGCCGTTACGGATTTTTTAGGCATTAAGATTGAATAATCCGATGCTGTCAGTCCAATAAGCTTTTGCGCATTTAATACAGACAGTATTTCAATTTGATGTGAAATGGGAACATCACCGTAACCCGGACTGTATCTGTATGTAATATTACAATTTTCCTTTGCCGCAATTGCCTTAATTTCAGCCTCGGCAATATCGCAAAGGGACTCGATACAGGAGGCTGCACAGGCATCAAACACAACAGCCTTGGATAAATTTGACACACTGTAATATCTAATTCTTTTTTCTGCTTCAAATCCGATAGTTGCAGCCATTATTGCAGCTTTATCACAATGCTTGAAAAGCTCAGATAAATCATCTGATTTTATAGTTAAACCGCTTTCAAAGCCTATATTATTATTTTCCTTTTTAATGTTGAAAATTTTGAAAACATATTTCAGCTCGCTTATTTCTTGAAGCTCTGTTATTGATTCGTCAAGCAATCTTACTGTTTCCTCATCAACATTTTTATTTTTGTATCCCAGATATCTTAAAGCCTCGGTTTTATCAATCTTAACTAAGCCGTTATCAATATGCCGTACACTCATTTGTCAACACACTCCTGATGGCGGTAATACTGCCTAAAATTTTTCTTGCTGTGGAGGGCTTATTCATTGTGTAAATATGAATGCCGTCAATACCCCATGATAGCAGATCTATTATCTGACTGACTGCATATGACATTCCGGCTTCATTTAATGCTTCAGGATTGTTTTCGTATTTTTCCAGCAATCTCCTGAATTTCTTAGGTATTGAATTCCCCGTAAGATTTATTATGGTTTCTATTTGTCGTTTATTAAGTATGGGCATAATTCCGGTAATTATAGGTAAATAGACTCCTTTTTTCTGTGTTTTGTCATAAAAATCATAAAACAATTCATTGTCAAAAAACATTTGGGTTACCAGGAAATCGGCGCCGGCATCCATCTTTCTTTTTAGAAAATCGATATCGGAATTTAAATCCTTTGCATCAGGGTGCTTTTCCGGATAGCAGGCAGCTCCAATGCCTAAATCAGAGTTGCTTTTAAAATATTCTATAAGCTCCGCCGAGTTTTTATATCCGCCGCCTGTAAAGGAAGCCGGTGCAAAATCCTTTGGATAATCTCCCCTTAATGCCAATACGTTTTGTACATTATTTTCTTTTAAGGAATTTAATATATTGTCTAATTCATTTTTAGTAGAATCTATGCATGTAACATGGGCAATGGACGTTAAATTGTATTTATTTTGTATATATGATGATATTTCCACAGTATTGTCTTTTGTGCTTCCGCCTGCTCCATATGTGACACTCATGAAATCAGGATTCAGGTTGTATAACTCATCGATTGTATTATAAATTGTGTCAACAGGATAGTTTGCCTTGGGCGGAAATATCTCAAATGATATTAAAGGTTTTTTCTCACTTAATTTGTCTTTGATTTTCATAATATCCTCCTAATATAAAAAATCTTCCGCGGCATTGGGAAGACATTGTCTCTAAAATCCTCATCTGCCGGTTTAAAACCGCTGGAATTAGCACCATATTCATAAATTGGTTGCCGGACTTCACAGGGCCAGATCCCTCCGTCACTCTTGATGATTTTATTAAATTATTAAAACAAAGTATATATCTAACAATATCAAATTGTCAATAACAAAATGTTTTTTTTGAGTTTCCACATTTAAAAACACAAAATTCATTTTCAAAATTATAACAATAAGTGAAAATTAATAAAGCTGTATAGTTAAATTAACAATACAGCTTTACTTCTTATAAAAGAATGCAAATGAAAGAAGAAGAAATAATACACTTATGCCATTTAAAGTATATTCTAATATTTTACTTTTTATATTTAAAATTCTACCTGTAAAAAGTGAAAGAAAGGCTGCAATTGAGGCTATATCTGTGGTTATGAATAAGTATTTAAGGCCTGGCGCATTATATTTTTTAAACACTATTACCCCGATAACTTGAAGTAAAATAACTTCTATTGCCACATATATAACTATGCGGTTTTTTATAATATTTTCCTTTATATTTTTCATAATCCTCTACCCCCAATATCATAATACTTGAACTTTCCTATATTATACGTGGCTTCTCTGTATTTGTAAATTAAATAACTTTTATGTATATATATATGATTTTTTATTTGTGCCGGCTCTGACAGATCAGGAAGTCTAATTTAACCTTGCAAATTTAGAAATCAAATAAATTTGTTTTGTGAAGCCTGAGTGGAAGATATTATGGCGATGAACCGCCAATGGGCGAACAGGCTCAGGTATCGGTACGTTATTATTTAATAACAATTGACTTATTGGTGTATATAAGAATATAATAAATAATAAAACGAAATAAAATTTACACATTTCGTTCTAAACTGTTGTTTAGAATGTTTTTTTTGTTATTATGAAAGGATTGTCAAAATGGAAAGCGACTTAAAAAGAAATTATCTTTTTACAAATAAGGATTTGATAAGATTACTAATTCCACTTATGATAGAACAGTTTTTAGCTGTAGCAGTGGGGATGGCGGATTCAATAATGGTTGCAAGCGTAGGTGAAAGTGCAGTGTCCGCAGTGTCTTTAGTTGATTCAATTATAATTTTGTTCATAAATATTTTTGCTGCATTAGCAACGGGAGGTGCCGTAGTTGCAGGTCAATTTATTGGTCAAAAGCAAAATGACAAAGCTTGTAAAGCAGGAGAGCAGCTGCTGTTATTTGTTACTTTTATTTCAATTATTGTCATGGCAGTCATGTATTTGGGAAAAGGGTTCATTCTGAGCGTAGTATTCGGAAGTATACAGTCTGACGTTTTTGCTTATGCAAACACATATTTACTAATAACCTTTGCCAGCATACCGTTTATAGCTGTTTATAACAGCGGCGCAGCATTGTTCAGAGCTATGGGCAATTCAAGAATAACCATGGTTACGTCAATTGTTATGAATATAATAAATGTATTCGGCAATGCCTTATTAATTTACGGAGTAGGCATGGGTGTGGAAGGTGTTGCAATTCCGACTTTGGTTTCAAGAGCAGTTTCAGCGGTTATAATTGTGGCACTGCTGAGAAACGAAGAGTTAATTGTTCACATAAGCAAAAGGTTTAATTATAAATTTAATAAAGATATGGTAAAAAATATACTTAAAATAGGAGTTCCTAACGGCATTGAAAACAGTATGTTTCAGCTTGGCAAGATAATGCTGTTAAGCGTTATTGCAGGCTTCGGAACCGCATCTATCACGGCAAATGCCGTGGCAAATTCAGTATCTGCATTTCAAATATTGCCGGGTATGGCAGTGGGCTTAGGTCTTATCACCGTGGTAAGCCAATGCGTTGGTGCCAATGATTATGTGCAGGTAAGATATTACACAAAAAAACTTCTCAAGATAGCACACATTGCTGTTATTGGCATGAATGTTATCATAATTTCTTCAATACCGTTAATTCTTAGAGCATATAATCTTTCTGAAGAAACAGCAGCATTGGCAAGCAAGGTTTTTATTTTTTACGGTATATGTTCCTGTATATTATGGCCGTTATCTTTTACTCTTCCAAATACATTAAGAGCTTCAAATGATGTTCGGTACACGATGATTGTCAGTGTCAGCTCCATGTGGATAGTAAGAATAGGCTTTGGAATTGTTCTTTCAAAGTATTTCAATATTGGAATGTTTGGAGTCTGGGTTGCTATGATTATTGACTGGATAGTGAGAAGCGCCTTTTTCATCATAAGATATAAAGGCGGGAAATGGGAGATCAGCGGTATGCTGAAATAATTTTCAACAGAGTATATCCTGCAACAGGAACCGCTATTGCTTTAGCAATATATACAGGAAGAATAGCAGGAGAAACAGCAAACAATCAATTAAATTAATATAAAAAAACCATACAGAATATTATGCGTGGTTTTTTTCATAAAATGAAACCTTTTACGTAATTTTTCGTCTATATTAAAATGATAAAAAGCATATTATGACAAGGATTATATAATTTTTGCTGTAATATTGCAATGAAGATAAATATTTAAATATGTTAGGAGGATTAACTATGGGAAATGAGGGTAAAGCCGTTAATACGGTAAAAGGTTTCAAGAGAATTATTTCATTACTGCTTGCATTTTTGTTTATAACATCATTATTATTTGCACCCGTAAACTTAGTATATGCCGAAGACAACGGTGAATCGGTTATAAAATCAATAACCTATTCCGAAGCAAAAAGAATTGTAATTGATGGGACCAAGGTAACTATAACACTGCCTTATGGATATGAATACGAAACTCTTAAGTTGGAAGACATAAAATATACTTATGACTCAAAATTTAAGTCAGTTGAAATATCATTTCCATCTGACTCCGGCGGCTTGGCTGAGGTTGACGGACCGTCGGTTATAATGGATGTATCTTACGCTTATGACAGAGGGAAGGATGCACAGCGATACAGCACCCAATACTATATTTATGTTAAAAGCGGCAGTGCACCTGCTTTTTCGGGTACCGTATCTAAGACAATAACTATGCCGAAGAAAATGACCTTTAATGATTCGGATTTTACAAACCTATATAAAAGTAACGATGGAAAAGATATAGGGTGGATTTCAATAGGCAAATCAACCAATGATTCATTGGGTAAATTAAGATTCGAAGGAAATGATTACAAAACAGACACTAAAATAAAGGTGGGCGACATTACGGGCAAATTAGTATTTGAACCTATGTCAACAGGAACGATAGAATATACGGTTCAAGCCTATGGTAAGGATGAAACAAATTATGGAAATGCTAAATTAAGTATTAAAATTGAAAATCCAGGAGCGGATATTGTTAAATATTCTTTAGCACAGGATGAAATATTTAAATTTAATTTAAATGATTTTGTTAATGCTTGTTCTAAAACAGTTGGCGGAACATTGGATTATATTGTTTTCCCGAGTATTACTTCATCTTCAACCGGCAAACTCTACATAGACTATACATCGCCTGATATTTATGGTACTTTGATTGCTGCCGGAAAGGGTTACAATAAAACAAATATTTCTAAAATATCTTTTGTGCCATATGATAAATATTTCGGAACATTCACCCTTGCCTATGAAGGCTATAATACGGACGGATATTTGTTTACTGGCAAAATTGAAATTACATATATTGAAAATCCAATAGATGCCGCCTTAATTAAGTATTCCGCATATGAAAATACACCCATGAATTTTGTTGCAGATGATTTTCAGGCTAAATGTAAGGAATCAAACGGAAAAAATTTGGATTATATTAAATTAACTCTTCCGTCAACATCAAATGGAAGACTGTATTATAACTACGGTACTTCAAGTGAGTCAAGGGTTTCGGAATCTACGAAATATTACAGAAAGGATTTAGACAAAATTACATTTGTACCATATACCGGCTACAGAGGTTCTGTAACAATTTCATACGTTGGTTATAATGACAGCGGAAAGTCATATACGGGAGAGGTTGAAATTAATGTTATCCGGATTGATACAGATGCTGATAACATTATTTACAAAACAGGATCGCGAACTCCTTTGACATTCGAAGCAGATGATTTTGCAGATGAATGTTGGGATACTACCGATTATGACCTTGATTACATCAGGTTTACCGTTCCTTCTTCATCATATGGAAGTATGTACACAAATTATACGTCATCTTCAAGATATGGTTCAAAAGTATCGGGCAGCACGAAGTATTACGAGTCTGATTTGGATAAAATAACTTTTGTTCCAAACTCGAATTATACGGGTACATTTTCCATAATATACACAGGTTATAACAGTAAAGGGAAGTCATATACCGGCGCGGTAAAAATTACGGTTAATGAGGAAGTTCCGGTTGCAAGTGTAATTAAACTTTCCGTAAAGGAAGATTCATTCATTGAGTTTGATGATGAAGATTTTAATAAAGCAAGCAAAAATGCAACAGGTGAGGAATTAGACTATGTGAATTTTTCCTTGCCGTCTGCTAAAAACGGAAAACTATATTACAAATATACATCGGCAACTAAGTATGATTCTGCAGTATCGGAGAATAAAAAATACTATTATGACAGTACGCCTTACCTGATGAATGTAACATTTGTACCTTATAAGGATTACTACGGTACGGTAGAAATTGATTATACCGGTTACGATATTGAGGGAGATTCATTTACGGGCACCTTAAAAATTGAAGTTATATCAATGCCTGAAACCGAAGGCTCATTGTATTTTAAAGATGTAACAAAGGATTATGCTTGGGCGGCATCTCAAATTGATTATTTGTTTGAAAATAGTATAGTAAGCGGCACCGGCAACAACAATTACAGCCCTGCACAAAATATGATCAGAGGGGATTTCATGCTGATGCTTTATAGAGCATTGGATTTGAGCGCTAATAAAGTAGGCACCTTCAGTGACGTACCTAAGGATAGCTACTATTATAAGGCAATAGGAACGGCAAAGTCGCTTGGCATAGCTAAGGGCTATGACAACTTATTCATGCCCGGGGCAGGAATAACGAGGGAGGATGCAATGGTTCTTGTAGACAGGGCATTGATAACTCAAGGTAAAAAGTTATCTGCGGGAAAAGACAGCGACTTAAAAGCTTTTAAAGACAGGAACTCAATATCGGATTATGCATCTGATTCTGTTGCAACATTGGTTAAGGCAGGAATAATTCAGGGAAGCAATTCATATCTTAATCCTAAATCATATATTTCAAGAGCCGAAATGGCTGTAATATTGTACAGGGTTCTTGAGCTGTAAACAAATCGGCAGACCAATCGGCGGATGCTGAATTCCGGGAATCCCGGGGGAACCCTGGGGACGGACCTTAGAATTCAGAATTCCGGGGACGCGAATTCGGGGAATTTCGGGGAACTGACCTTAGAATTTCTGACGGACCTTAGAGTTTATACAATAATATGAGGCTTAGATTTTAATTATATAATCTAAGCCTTTTGTTCATATATTAATCAGTTTTGCGCCAAGGGATACCAATGCCGCAATCGCGCTTTTTTTACTTGTGTGTCAGACAACATATGCTCAGCAGTCAGGGTGCCAGTTAATTATGGAATATGGAATCGTAAATTCAACTATACCGGTTGAATATGGAGCAATATCATATTGTTGATAATAAATCGTTATTCCCGAAGGAGAAAGATAAAAGCTGTCCTCATTAAAACTATTGATAATTAATTCCTTATAATCATCAAAATAAATGCCCTCTCTTTGCTGAATAACTTCTGCCTGTCTTATCATTTCATCAATCAAAAGGCTCCTGTAATCTGTTCCGGGCTTAAAAAAGCTGCTTAGGGACAATTTAGTACCATAACATAGCTCCCAGGTATCTGAAGATCTTACGGTATTTCCGTGTGCTCCTCCGGTATATTGATATCTGTCAAAATATAGGCTTAAGAAACAATTTTCATTATAAGTTACAGTATATTCCATGAAGGCGCTATAGCTGTGAAATGGATAATCATTAGCCTGTGCTTCCCGGTAACCTTTAATCGCTTGTTTGTATAAATATCTTGAGTATCTGATAAATTGGCTGACCTCCATCATTATTTGATTGTTTATGAGGTCTTCTGCCTGTGTATTTGCTAAACTAATCTTTGGATATTTGATTGAAAGCTCCAATGCTTCAATATTATTATATCTAAATATTTTTTTGTATTCGTTCATGCTTATGTCGGCATTATAGCAATATCTGTTCATGTTTAAACCTCCTCCCAATATATATATGAACAGATACGCACAGTGGTTCATCTATAAAATTCTTTGTTTATACATTTCTATATTTGCAAATTATTTTGGGCAGTCTAATTTATTGCAATAGCGAAAAAACTCCTGTATAATTAAAGTAATAATTTTGGACAGACTGAAGTTTCTGCGGTCTATGCTGTGTTTTATTTTTATTGAATATTAAGTCTTACTATGGCAAAGGTGGTTTTTATGAGTGTTAAAATAATTGCAGGGAGAGCCAATACCGGCAAATCCTCATATATTTATGATGAAATCATAAATGAAGCTTCAAATACAAAGGAAAATTTAATACTGATCGTCCCTGAGCTCATGACATATCAGGCTGAATGTGCAATTATCGAGAGGTTTAATTTGGACGGTATAATGAATGTCGAAATATTAAGCTTTAAGAGACTTGAAAACAAAGTATTGGAAGAAGTGGGAGGCCTGAAGGTGCAGGATATAAGCGTTTTCGGGAAAATCATGCTTCTGAAACAAATTTTTGAAAAAAATAAGGACAAACTTAAGATTTTCGGCAATACATACAAACAAAGCGGGTTTTTAAAAGAATTTGAAGAATTGATAGCCGAATTTAAGCAAAATTTAGTTGACGGTGCTTCTCTGAGAAAAGCAGCCATGGATGTGGAAGATGAACTTTTAATGCGCAAATTATCTGATATTGAATTAATTTATTCTGAATTTACCGAAAAAACTTCCGGTAAGTATTTTGACGAAGAAGACAAAACGGATTTATTTATATCCTTTATTAAGGAATCGTCATATATAAGAAATTCTAAAATATGGATTGACGGATTTGAAAGTTTTAACCGGCAAAGGCTGAATTTGCTCAAAAATCTTTGCGACTATTCTAAATCGGTAGCTATTTCTTTGAATATGGACTCCACTTATGCGGATAACTTAGAGGAAAATGATGACTGGGAAGCATTTAAAATCATTTACGATACATATGATACATTAAACAAAACATTAGACGGTGATATAGAAATAATATCGGTTAACGAAAACAAATTATCCTCAACAGAAATAAAATCAATTGAAAAAAATTTGTTTTCACTTAATCCGGAACAATTCGAAAATGAAACAGACAAAATTTTAATTTACTCTTCTCTAAATCCTTACACGGAAACTCAAAAAACAGCAGCTAAAATAATATCATTGGTTCGGGACGAGGGATTAAGATGGAGAGATATTAAGGTTGCAGCAGGTAATATGGATATTTATGAAACAAATGTTAAAAGAATATTTGCTCAATATCAAATACCTAACTTTTTAGATGTAAAAAGGGACATTTTAAATAATCCCTTAAGCAAGTATATATTGTCAATTCTTGACATGTTTATTTGGAAGTTCAAGCATGACAATGTATTTGAATACCTTAAAACCGGATTTTCACCCTTAAGCATTAATCAAGTCAACTGTTTGGAAAATTATGCTTTGCAGTACGGTATTGAAGGTGAAAAATGGTTTAGGGAATTTAAGCCTTTTGATATAGATGAGAAGGAAGATAATACAGATAATACAGAAGAAAATAAACCCGTGGAAGAATCGGTAAAATCCGACATGGAAGAATACAGAAAATTATTTGCCGATGATTTTGATATTGAGAGGAAAGAAATAGATAATCTGAAAACAGCTTATGAAATTACGGAACTTATATTTAAATATATGAAAAAACATAATATACAGGAAAAAATGGAGAAGGCTGTTAACGCCTTTAATACCATGCAAAAGCACGAGGAAGCAAGCCTATATTCTCAGTCCTGGAATTATGTGATGGAGATTTTTGAGCAGCTGTTATTGGTAGGAAAAGATGCGGAAATTTCCATGAAGGATTACAGAAAAATGCTGGAGGCAGGGCTTAGTGAAGTTGAGGTAAGCATAATTCCTCCTGCCATAGATAAGGTTGAAGTGGGAGCAATCGATAAAATTGCCGTAACTAAGCCAAAGGCATTGTTTATATTGGGCGGGAATGACAGCAATTTAGATGCCAAAAATACTGAAAAAGGATTACTTTTAAACGAAGAGAGGGATATTATCCTTAGGAACAATGTAAAGCTGACCAAAGGGGCAGATTATGACACTTTTAAGGAAAAGCACATGCTTTACAAGCTGTTTTCAAGTGCCGCCGAAAGATTTTCAATAAGCTATGCCCTGGGCTTATCAACCGGAGAAAGTTTACAGCCGTCATTGTTCATAGATACCTTAAAGAAAATTTTTATTAAAGTAAAGGAAGGCTCGGATTTAAGCGCAGGAGATGAATTGGAGCTAATTTCAAATTATAGCGGAACATACGATTATTTTGTTGAAAATATGAGGAATTTTATAGATGGCTGCGACATAGACAACATTTGGAAGGATGTCTATGCCTGGTATGAAAAAGAAGGTAAATATAATTTTGATATTATAAATAATGCTTTAAATTATAAAAATTCGATGAATTCTTTAAATACGGATATTGTAAAAAGAATTTATGAAAATAATATGACCATGACCGTTTCAAAGCTTGAAAGTTACGCTGAATGCCGTTTTAAGTATTTTTTGGAAAATGTAATAAAACCAAGACAAAGGGCAATACAAAAAATTGAATTTTATGATCTTGGGAATATATACCATTCGGTTGTGGAGAAATTTATAAATAAAATTAATGAAGAATACAAGGATATAAATATATTAAGCAGAGATGAAGCTGAAAAGGAAGCTGTATCAATAACCGATGATGTTTTAAAAGAACTGGGTGACAAGGCGTTAGCCATTGAAGCAAATTATAGAAATAAGTATATGAAGGAAAAAATAAAAAGAGTAATGAAAAGAACCTGCTGGACAATAGTAAGGCAATTGCAGGCAAGTGATTTCAGACCTAAATATACGGAGCTTCAAATTGACCTGGTTGATAAAACCGACGAAAAGGCAAAAAAGGGAATTTATTTATCGCCTGTTGAAATACCTGTGGAGACGGATAAAATCAAGGAAGTATTAAAGCTTAGAGGTAAAATCGACAGGGTTGATATTTTTGAAAATAATGATAAATTATATATAAATATTATTGATTATAAATCTTCTCCAAAAGATATTGATTTGGATGATGCTTTGGAAGGTATACAAATTCAGTTGATTATATATTTAAAAACTTTAATCGACAAGGGACAGGAATTGTTCGGAAAAAAACCTGATATAGGCGGTGTTTTTTACTATTATATCAATGACCCTATATTTAAGGATGACAACAAGACAAAGGATCCCGAGGAGGAAATATTCAGAAGCTTAAAGCTTAGAGGATATGTTTTAAGAGACAAAGAAATAGTAAAGCTTATGGATAAAAACATAGGTAATACTTCAAGTATAATTCCAGCAGCTCTTAAAAACGACGGCGAATTTTTTGAAAACAGAACCAAGGCTTTGACCTCGGACGGGTTTAACAATTTAATCGATTATGTTTACAATAAATGTATCCATATGACAAAGAGTATATTGGAAGGAAATATTGATATTTCCCCATACAAGAAAACTGACGGGACCACACCCTGCACCTATTGTGAATATATGGGTATTTGTCAGTTTGACAAGTCCTTGGGCAATAATTTCCGGCTAATAAGCAAAATGGACAAGGATGATATTTTAAAAACACCAAAAGGATGGGACGCAAATGGATTGGACTAAAGAGCAAAAGAGAATAATTAATTTAAAAAACTCCAATATATTAGTTTCTGCAGCGGCAGGCTCAGGTAAAACTGCGGTAATGGTTGAAAGAATTATCACACTAATCAAAAACGGCGAGGACATAGATAAATTCTTGGTTGTTACATTTACTAAAGCTGCAGCCGCGGGAATGAAGCAGAAAATCCAAAAATCATTGATTAAAGCAATTCAAGAAAAAGAAGGGAATATAAAACATTTAAGAAAGCAATTGTCTCTTTTAAACAGGTCTATGATTACCACTATTGACTCCTTTTGCATGGATGTTGTAAAGAAAAATTTTCATTTGGCAGGTGTTGACCCAAATTTCAGGGTGGGTGACAGAAGCGAATTAAACATACTTTTGCAGGAAGCAATAGATGAAGCATTGGAGGAAGAATACGGCAGCATTGATGAAAATGAAAACTTTAAAAAATTGGTTGAAGGATTTACGGGCAACAGAGGCGACGATGAACTAAGTGAAATAATTGAAAATGCATATAAATTTATAATGAGCTTTCCCGACCCCTTTGCATGGCTGGGGGAAAATGTGGGGAGGCTGAATATTACGGCAGAAGAGCTGAAAAACTCCGAGTGGTTTTTGGAAATCAAAAGCCATATTATGCTTCTTTTGGATGGTGCAAAGGGCTGTATTAATACTGCAATAGAAATATGCAAGGATCCTCATGGACCGCTGTTATATTTAGATATTTTAAAAAAGGATATGGATTTGGTAAATAATCTCATAGAGCTTCTTAATTCCGATATGGAAGAATTCATGAGAGCATTAAATAATTTTAAAGCTCCGAGGGCGGCAGTTTTTAAGGCGGAGAACAATCCCGATGTGGATATAGAAAAACAAATTGAAGTAAACGGTTCAAAAAATAAAAACAGCATGAGAGCCAAGTACAAAGAGATTATTGCTTCTGTAAAAGAACTGCTCCCTTATGATTTGAATTACGATGAATATGCCGGCGAAATCAGAGAAATGCATGGCTCTATGGATGCTTTAAGGAATTTAACAGAAAAAACAGACAAAAAATACAAGGAAAAAAAGAAGGAAAAGTCCATAGCGGATTTCAATGATTTAGAGCATTATGCACTAAATATATTAAGAACACAAAATGAAAATAAGGAATATGTCCCTTCGGAGGCTGCCAATTATTACAAGAAGAAATTTAATTATATATTTATCGATGAATACCAGGATTCAAACGGTTTGCAGGAAGCAATCATCGAGCAAATCAAAAGAGAAAACAATTTGTTTATGGTAGGCGATGTTAAGCAAAGCATATACAGATTCAGGCTTGCGGACCCAAGTATATTTAACTGTAAATATGATTCGTACACAACGGACAGTGAAGATTTAGGAAGCGACGTAATTGACAGGACAATTGATTTAAATAAAAATTTCAGAAGCAGAGACGAAATTTTATCAGCAACTAATTTTATTTTTAAGAATATAATGACCAAGGAATTAGGGGAAGTGGAATATGGTGAGAAGGCTGCATTAAATACAGGGAGCGAATTTTCGGTCGATACTCCCGTAGAGCTCTATATTATTGATAAAAATGCTGCCTTGGATGAAGATGAATATGTAATCAATGACACTGATGGGAAAAGCGAAATAGATCAGGAAATAGAATCTATGGAAACAGCCGAATTGGAAGCTTTGTTTGCTGCGCAGAAAATCAAGGAGCTTATGAAAGAAAAAATATGCGTTGCGGGCAAGGCGGAAGGGGAGGAAACGAAAAACAGACAAACCGAATATAAGGATATTGTAATACTTTTAAGGTCGGTTTCCAATTGGGCAAGCATTTTTGAAGACAGGCTCAATAAAGAAGATATACCTTTTTATTACGATGGGGGGAAGGGCTACTATGAAGTAATTGAGGTAAAGATTATTGTTAATTTGCTTAAATTAATTGATAATATAAGGCAGGATATACCTCTGCTGAGCGTTATGAGGTCTCCCATCGGGAATTTCTCCACGGAAGAATTATTGGAAATCAGGCTTAAATTTCCTAAAGAAAAGCATTTTATAGGAGCTCTTAACAAATATATATTATTAGAAATTCAAAACGAAGCAGATGACAGCAATGCAGACGAAGAAACATCGGATAATGAATTTTCATCAGAGTTGATTGATAAATTAAAAAAGTTCTCGGAAAAAATTTATGACTGGAATTACAGAAGCAGATATACTCATTTAAATGATCTGATTTGGGATATATTGATGGAAACGAATTATTACAATTTTGCCGGCGCACTTCCGAACGGCAAGATGAGACAGGCAAATTTAAGGATGTTGGCTGATTTGGCTTACGACTTTGAAAAGACGTCAATGAGAGGTTTGTTTAAATTTTTAAGATATATTGAAAAAATCGATAAGGGTTCCGATGACAGAGGGCAGGCAAAAACATTGGGAGAGAATGACAATGTTGTAAGACTGATGTCAATTCATAAATCCAAGGGTTTGGAATTTCCGGTTGTTATTTTGTGCGGACTTAACAAGCAGTTTAATTTGCAGGATACAAGAAATAAAATATTGCTGCATAAAGATTACGGCGTTGCTCCAAAATTTGTAAATGACGGTGAAAGAACAGAAAAAGAAACTTTGGCAAGAACAGCAATCAAAAATAAAATTAAAAAAGAAAATATATCAGAGGAAATGAGAGTTTTGTATGTTGCTATGACAAGAGCCGTTGATAAGCTCATAATGGCAGGCACCGTAAGCAAATTGGAGCAAAAGGCACGAAACTGGCGCAGAGGTCATTCCAAATACTTTGTTTTCAAGGGTATTTCATATATGGATTGGATTTGCAGCTGTTTGTTTGATAAGGTAAATTTTGAAGATTTTAATGAAATAATGGCAAAAGGCAGGCGGAAGGGCTGGAATTTAAAATTGATAACTCGCGGGGATTTAAGCCTAAATATAAACGATGAAATTAATTCGAGAGAAAGCCGCATTGCCGTGATGAACAAATTTAAAAACGGAGAAAATAGCCCTTATTATGAAGAAATAGGCAGACGCTTAAGCTTTAAATATTCATATATGACTTCGGTGAATATACCCACAAAGCTTTCCGTAACAGAGCTTAAAAATCTTAAAGACAAGGAGTTTGCTAAATTAAGATATAAAATTCCAACATTGGTTGATGTATTTCAGTACAATGAAGAAGCTGACAAATTCATATTTGATAAAAAGGTAACGGGTTCAGAAATAGGAACGCTGCTTCATTTTGTGATGGAGCACCTGAATTTAAAGGGAGATTTGAAGAAAGACAACATAATAAATACAATAAAGCAAATGGAGGGCAAAAAACTGCTTACCGAACCGGAAGCCAAAATAGCAATAAGCACATATGCCGAAAAAATCGAGGGTTTTTTCCATAGCAGCATAGGAAAAAGAATCGTCAGATCTTCGGAGGTTTACAGAGAAGCGCCTTTTGTATTCAGAAAGAAGGCGGCAGACGTACTTGGCAGCTTAAACAAGCATGATTTAATACTTGTACAGGGTATAATTGACTGCTATTTTATGGAAGGTGACGAAGCTGTAATTATTGATTATAAAACTGACAGAGTTGACGAAACAAAGGATATGACACCCCAAATTAATATGCTTAAAAATGAATACAATGACCAGATTGCGCTATACAAAGAAGCGGTAGAAAAAATCACCGGTAAAAAAGTCAAGGAATGCTATTTATACCTGTTCTCAATAAGCAAAGAAGTCCGAATGTGAGACGGTGTTGACGACACTTATTTTTGACAAATTTTCTTGTACCCATAGTTATACCAACATGGTGTCTCTATTTTTGCAACAGTTGTAATTGACGAATTTATTATTTTGTGCTAAACTGATTTTATAAAGAGGGAACAATGGAGGTAGTAATGGATACTGTAGAAATGATGAAGTATGTTGACCACACTTTATTAAAGGCATATGCAACATGGGAAGAAATATGTGTTTTGTGCGATGAATCAATAAAGTATCAGACAGCATCGGTATGTGTTCCTCCCAACTACATAAAAAGAATCTATGATACATACGGGGATAAATTAAATATTTGTACTGTAATTGGTTTTCCCTTGGGGTATTCAACTACTGAAGCGAAGATTGCCGAATGTAAACAAGCCCTTAAGGATGGTGCCAATGAAATAGACATGGTAATTAATATTTCTGATGTTAAAAACAAAGACTTTAAGAATGCGGAAAATGAAATCCGGACAATTAAAGAAACAGCGGGGGACCATATTTTAAAGGTAATAGTTGAAACATGTTATTTGACGGAAGAAGAAAAAATTGAAATGTGCCATGCCGTAACCAATGGCGGTGCCGATTATATTAAGACCTCCACAGGCTTTGGTACAGGCGGTGCAACTATTGAAGATGTTATGTTATTTAAAAAGCATATTGGAAAAAATGTCAAAATTAAAGCTTCCGGAGGTATAAAAACTATAAATGATATGGAGGCTTTTATTGACGCAGGCTGTTCCAGATTAGGGACAAGTTCTGCCGTTAAATTGATAAATAACGCTTAGCGTTTATTTATATAATGTTTTACAAATTTAATAAAATGGAGGAATTAATATCATGAAATTATGGAGAAGGTTGGCCGTTGTTGCATTAGCTTTAATAATGATTTTTGCTTTTACGGCATGTGCTGACAATGAACCGAAAGCACCGGTAGAAACACCGGAAGAAACTCCGGAAGAAACACCGGAAGAAACTCCCGAAACACCGGCAGAGAATACATTTGAATTAGCGTTAATCACTGATGTCGGAACAATCGATGACAAATCTTTTAACCAAGGAGCTTGGGAAGGCTTAGAAGCCTATGCTAAAGAAAACAACATTACATACAAATATTATCAGCCGGCTGAACAATCAGACACTGCTTATATTAGCTCTATAGATTTGGCAGTTAAAGCAGGAGCAAAGGTTGTTGTGTGCCCCGGATTCTTGTTTGAAATCCCGATTCACACAGTACAAACACAATATCCTGAAGTAAAATTTGTAATTCTTGACGGTGCACCTCATGCAGGTGACTATAATATTGATATAGCCGACAATACATACTCTATATTCTATGCTGAAGAAGAAGCTGGTTTCTTAGCAGGATACAGTATAGTAAAAGAAGGCTATACTAAGTTAGGATTTATGGGCGGTATGGCTGTACCGGCAGTTGTTCGTTTTGGATACGGTTATGTTCAGGGTGCGGAATATGCAGCTCATGAGCTTGGCTTAACCGATGAAGTTCAAATTAAATACACATATGTAGGAAACTTTGATGCTTCTCCTGAAAATCAGGCAAAAGCTTCTTCGTGGTATAACGATGGAACGGAAGTTATATTTGCATGCGGCGGTGCTGTAGGTAACTCAGTTATGAAAGCAGCTGAAGCAGCAGGAACAAAGGTAATCGGTGTTGACGTTGACCAGTCGGCAGAATCAGAAACAATTATTACTTCTTCTATGAAGAACCTTTCAAAATCAGTATATGATGCTTTAACAGCATACTATGGCGGAAATTTCCCTGGAGGAACTTCGGTATCATTGGATGCAACTGTTGAAGGTGTACAATTGCCGATGGAAAATTCAAGATTCGAAAAATTTACACAGGCTGATTACGATGCTATATACGGAAAAATAGTAGCTAAAGAAATAGAAATAATGAATGATGCAGCTGTTGTTGAACAAGCTTTAGCCGGAAGTCCGGATAAACCTGCAGAAGATGTAACAGCAGCGGATATACCGGTAAGCAAAGTAAAAGTTGAAGTTATTAAATAGTTAAAATCATTGTAAGGTTGCTTTCAGGGCTTTAGCCTTTTAAGCAACCTTTACATTCCTATAATTAAATGATGGGTGGTGCTTATATGGAGTACGTAATCGAAATGAACAATATTACCAAAATATTCGGTAATTTTAAAGCTCTTGATGATGTAACATTCAAAGTTAAAAAAGGTGAAGTGCACGCATTGTTAGGAGAAAACGGAGCCGGCAAATCTACTTTGATGAGCGTGTTATTCGGTTTATATCAAGCAGAAAAAGGCAATATTATCATTAACGGCAAGCCCGTTAAAATTAATAATCCCAATGATGCAAACAATTTGAATATCGGCATGGTTCATCAGCATTTTAAATTAGTTCATAATTTTACTGTACTTGAAAGCATTATTTTAGGCAGAGAAACTGTGAATATGGGTATTTTAAAGAAAGATGACGCAAGAAAAAAAGTAATGGATCTCAGCGAACGCTATAAATTAAAAATAAACCCGGATGCATATATTTCCGATATAACGGTTGGAATGCAGCAAAGAGTTGAAATACTTAAAATGCTGTATTCAGACAGCGATATATTAATTTTTGACGAACCGACGGCTGTTTTAACACCTCAAGAAATTGAAGAATTAATGAAGATAATGAAAGAATTAGTCAAAGAAGGAAAATCAATTGTTTTCATCTCCCATAAATTAAATGAGATAAAAGAAGTTGCTGACCGCTGTACAATTTTGAGAAAAGGTAAATATATAGGAACTGTTAATGTAGACACAACAACCAAGGAACAAATGTCAGAAATGATGGTGGGACGAAAAATTAATTTTAATATAGAAAAGAAAGATATCAAGGCGGGAGAAGCAATCCTGCAGGTTAAAAACTTGGTTATCAAAACAAAAAACTCCAAGAAAAATGTAGTAAATGATGTATCCTTTGAAGTGAGAAAAGGAGAAATACTTTGCATAGCGGGAATTGACGGCAACGGACAATCCGAGCTGATATATGGAATTACCGGACTCATACCTATTAATGAAGGACAAATATTGTTTAACGGCAAAGATATTACAAAAGAATCCATCAGGAAAAAAAGCATTGACGGATTGGCGCATATCCCGGAAGACAGGCATAAACACGGATTGATCTTAGACTTTGACCTTAAAGAGAACTCTGTTTTACAAACGTACTTTGAACCTAAGTTTCAAAACAAAGGATTTATAAAATTCAATGCGGTAAGAGAATATGCCAAAAAATTAATTAAACAATATGATATAAGAAGCCCTAAGAACGAAGATTCTGTCGTAAGAAACATGTCCGGCGGAAACCAGCAAAAGCTTATAGTTGCAAGAGAGCTTGACAGGAATCCTGACATCGTATTGGCTGTGCAGCCTACCAGAGGACTGGATATAGGAGCGACCGAATATATACATAAACAATTGGTAGTTCAGAGGGATCAGGGAAAAGCGGTACTCTTGGTATCATTGGAGCTTGATGAGGTAATGGACGTAAGTGACAGAATTTTGGTTATTTATGAAGGTGAAATAGTGGGAGATTTAAATCCTAAAGAAATTACTGTAAAAGAATTAGGTCTTTACATGGCAGGATCAAAAAGGAGTGATGAATATGAGAAGAACTAAGCTGTTGCAGGTTGAAGGCTTTACCAGTTTTTTATCTTCATTGATGGCAATAGCCGCAGGACTCCTTGTCGGTCTTATAATATTATTGATAAGTAATTCAAAAGATGCAATTCCTGCTTTTGTTACAATATTAAAGGGTGGTTTTGAAGACGGTGCCAAAGGAATAGGTCAGGTAATTTATTTTGCAATACCGATTATAATGACCGGCTTATCCGTAGGCTTTGCTTTTAAAACAGGGCTGTTTAATATAGGAGCATCAGGTCAGTTTACCTGCGGTGCTTTTGTTGCAATTTATATAGGAATTAAATGGACATTTGTTCCTCCTGAAATACATTGGCTTGTTGCACTGATCGGCGCAATGATTGCAGGAGCGGTATGGGGCTCCGGACCCGGTCTGTTAAAAGCATTCTTCAATGTAAATGAGGTAATTACATCAATAATGATGAATTATATCGGAATGTACTTAGTCAATATGACAATAGTGAAAACCGTATATGATTCATTGAAAAATCAGACGAAGCCCGTATTGAAGAGTGCCATATTGCCAAAGGCTGGTTTGGATAAATTGTTTAACACAAGCAATGTTAATATAGGAATAATTATAGTAATTTTAGCGGTTGCAATAATATATATAATACTTCAGAAAACCACGTTCGGATATGAATTAAAGGCTTGCGGCATCAACAAAGAGGCAAGCAGATATGCAGGAATAAACGAAAAGAAAAGCATAATATTATCCATGGTTATAGCCGGTGCTTTATCAGGTCTCGGAGGCGGATTATTGTATCTGTCAGGCTCCGGTAAATATTTACATGTGCTGGACGTATTGGCACCGGAAGGCTTCAGCGGTATTTCCGTCGCACTTTTAGGAATGTCGCATCCGATTGGAATATTTCTTTCGGGTTTATTCATAGCTCATTTGGAGGTTGGGGGATTCAATATACAGTTATACAACTTCGTGCCTGAAATAATAGATATGATTGTAGCGGTAATTATTTACTGCGGAGCTTTTGCTTTATTGTTTAAACAAATAATGATTGGAATAATAAGAAAGCCTGTTGTAGAAATTGCAGCCGATTCTTTAAACACTGTACAGACAAATCCCCAAATTACGGCTTCAACCGAATACCCGGCTGCTGATGAAGTTATTATTGATACAGAAGAAAATGAAACAGAGCAAAGGGAGGAATTATAAATGAATACGGTTTATTTCATAGCACAGCAAACTATGTATTTTGCAATTCCTCTTTTAATAGTTGCTTTGGGAGGAATGTTTTCGGAAAGAAGCGGTATTGTAAATATAGCTTTGGAAGGAATAATGGTAGTCGGAGCATTTGCCGGAATAGGTTTTATTAATATTTTCCAAAAAACAATGAGCGGACAAAGCCTTCTGTTATTGGCTGTTTTAGTAGCGGCTGCAGCGGGAGCGTTATTTTCATTATTCCATGCATTTGCGGCAGTAAATTTAAAAGCCGACCAGACCATAAGCGGTACGGCGCTTAATATGTTTGCTCCTGCTTTTGCGGTTTATACGGCAAGAATGATTCAAGGCGTTCAGCAGATTCAGTTTAAAGATACATTTTATATCAGCAAGGTGCCGTTTTTTGGAGATATACCGGTTATAGGACCAATACTGTTTAGAAATTCCTATATGACTACTTATATTGGGTTAGCCATTGCCTTAATATCTTACTTTGTAATAAACCATACCCGTTTCGGGTTAAGGCTTCGTGCTTGCGGCGAACATCCTCAGGCGGCGGATTCAGTCGGTATTAATGTTTATCGCATCAGATATGCCGGAGTAATTATATCGGGCATATTGGCGGGAATAGGCGGACTGACATTTGTAATTCCCACAAGCACAAACTTTAATGCAACTGTAGCCGGTTATGGTTTCTTGGCAATTGCAGTGTTGATTTTCGGTCAATGGAGAACTAAAAAAATATTTTTTGCAGCGTTTTTCTTTGGAATTATGAAGACTTTTGCTTCAGCTTATTCGGGTATACCGTTTCTTAAAAGTTTGCCTATTTCCAACGAAATTTATAAAATGATTCCATATATAGCGACCTTGATAGTGCTGACATTCTCCTCAAAGAATTCTCAGGCACCAAGAGCGGAGGGAATACCATATGATAAAGGTAGCAGGTAATTGTAGATAAGTAAACATATTTTTTGAAAGGAGTTTTTATGCTTGCCGATAATAAAATTTGGATTGGAAAAAGTGATAAAAGAATTTATTTAGAACCTAAAATGGCAAATAGACACGGTTTGGTGTCCGGTGCCACAGGTACGGGAAAAACAATTACATTAAAAGTTTTGGCCGAATCATTCAGTGACTTGGGGGTTCCGGTTTTTATTGCCGATATTAAGGGAGATTTGGCAAGTATTGCAATTCCGGGGACGGATAATCCTAACATGCAGGAGAGAATACAGCGCTTTGGAATAGATAATTTTTCATACAAAGGATTCCCTGTTCAATTTTGGGATTTGTACGGCGAAGGAGGAATACCTGTCCGTACTACAGTTTCTGAAATGGGACCGTTAATGATGGCAAGAATTCTTGATTTAAATGATACACAATCGGGAGTCCTAAATATTGTGTACAGAGTTGCGGATGACAAAGGGCTTTTGCTGCTGGACTTAAAGGATTTGAGAGCCATGGTTCAGTATGTGGGAGACAATTCAAAGGAATTGACATTAGACTACGGGAATGTGTCATCTCAAAGTGTCGGTGCGATATTAAGGAGTATGATGTCATTGGAAGACCAGGGCGGAGAATTTTTCTTCGGAGAGCCGGACTTAGATATAAACGACTGGATTAAAACATCATCCGAAGGCAAAGGATATATAAATGTATTGCACTGCCAAAAGTTGTTTTTAAACCCCTTGTTGTATTCTACATTTTTATTGTGGATGCTTTCGGAGTTGTTTGAAAATCTTCCGGAAGCCGGAGATATGGATAAGCCTAAAATGGTATTTTTCTTTGATGAAGCGCACTTGCTGTTCAAAGATGCTCCAAAGGTGCTTTTAGGCAAAATTGAGCAGGTGGTAAGACTTATTCGCTCTAAGGGAGTGGGTGTTTATTTTGTAACCCAAAATCCTATGGATGTGCCTGACGAGATACTTGCTCAATTGGGAAACAGAATTCAGCATGCATTGAGGGCATACACTCCTGCTGAAAGAAAAAAGGTTGTTACGGCTGCGGAAACATTCCGTCAAAATCCTGAATTAGATACGGTTGAAGCAATAACAGAGCTTGGGACGGGAGAAGCTTTAATTTCATGCCTTGAAGACAAGGGAGTACCTGCAGTGGTTGAACGTGCTTTTATTCTTCCTCCGCAAAGCCAGTTCGGAACAATTGATGATATGCTGAGAAATCAAATAATTGTAAGTTCTCCTGTATACAGGAAATATTTCAAAGAAATTGACAGAATATCGGCATATGAAATGATAAAAGAACAAACAGGGAAGCGTGAACAGGAAAAATTATCTGAAATTGAAAGACAGCAAGAAGAAAAAAGACTGCAAAAAGAAGAAAAGGAAAGAGAAAAACAAGCCAAGGAGCTGGAAAAGGCAAGGAAAAAGACGAGCAGCAAAATGACTGCCGTTGACAGAGTTACAAATTCAGCCATGAGCTCAATCGGAAGAGAAATTGGCCGTTCGCTCATAAGGGGAGTATTAGGCTCTTTAAAAAGATAGTTTTAATAAAGGTAGCATATGTATGAAAAGAACAAAGGATTTGTATATGAATGTATTGCCAAAAAATATTTATTGAACAAAAACTATAAAATATTAGAAGAAAATTTTGTAAGCAAGTTTGGAGAAATAGATAT
This sequence comes from Sedimentibacter sp., assembly GCA_036720515.1. Lineage (GTDB taxonomy): Bacteria > Bacillota > Clostridia > Tissierellales > Sedimentibacteraceae > Sedimentibacter. Next base: position 2,981 of record DAIMMU010000001.1, on the reverse strand, counting down.
AATTGCCGCAAAAGACGGCAGGCTACATTTTATTGAAGTAAAGGGGCGCAAAAACACAGAAAAGGGATATCCTAAGGAAGCAGTGACTTTTTCCAAACAAAAAAGACTGATAAGTGCTGCTAAATATTATTTCATGCTAAAGGGTAAGGAAGATTATTTTTGCCAATTTGATATAATAGAAATAATATTAGAAAGCAAAGAGCTGAATCACATTGAAAATGCCTTTTAACGGACATTTTGGGAATTCCGGGGACGGACCTTAAAATGTCCATTATTATTTCAAAGTGATATCAAGTGTTCGTGTGTCAAGGGGTGTCAAGGGGACGGGGTTGTTGTCATCTTTAATGGCTCATGCATGGACCCATTGCTATTTTAAAACAACTTGTTGATTTTATCTATAATTTGTGTTATTATCATGCAATAAATTATTATAGGAGTAAGAATGAGCGAAGTAACAAAAATACATACTGTTTCTTTTATAACATTGGGATGTAAAGTGAATCAGTTTGAAACAGAAGCAATGACCGAACTTTTGGAGAAGGATGGGTTTAAGGTTCTTCCTCCCAATGAAGTCAGTGATATATACATAATAAATACATGTGCCGTCACCAAGGAAAGTGAAAGAAAATCAAGGCAATTTATCAACAAGGCAAAAAGGATAAATCCCAATGCATTGGTTGTTGCCGTAGGCTGCAGTGTACAATTAAATTACGAAAAAATAAATAAAGAAACGCAGGCTGACATAATTATAGGGACAAAGCATAAAGGTAATATAGGCAGTCTTATTAAAGATAAACTGAATGATATAACTCAAGACTATGAAATTGACGACTTTCAAGGCAAAGAAAGCTATGAAGAGTTAAAAATAAGCACTGTCCATGACAAAACACGTGCCAATATTAAAATTCAGGACGGCTGCAGTCAATTTTGCTCTTACTGCATCATTCCTTATGTAAGAGGACCTATAAGAAGCAGAAATCATGATGATATAGTGCGGGAAGTTAAAAAGATTGCAGAAAACGGATATAAGGAAGTAGTGCTAAACGGAATTCATATATCGTCATATGGCAAGGATTTACACGAGCAGGATTCACTTATTAAATTAATTGAAGATATTAATAATATTGAGGGAATTGAAAGAATTCGCCTTGGCTCCTTAGAGCCGAATCTTATAAATGAAGATTTTATTAAAAGATATTCAGCCTTAAATAAAACCTGTGATCATTTTCATTTATCTTTGCAAAGCGGAAGCGACAGTGTTCTAAATAGGATGAATAGAAGGTACACAACAAAAGAATATAAGTCAAACGTGGAATTAATAAGAAAGTATATGCCGTCAGCGGGAATTACAACCGATATAATTGTTGGCTTTCCCGGAGAAACGGTCGATGAATTTAATGAAACGGTGGATTTTGTAAAAGATATAAAGTTTTCTAAAATTCATGTATTCAAATATTCCGTAAGAGAGGGCACCAAAGCGGCTGAAATGACGAAGCAGGTAGACGATGCGGTTAAATCTCACAGAAGCAAGGTATTGATTGATTTAGGCGAGAATATTTCACATGAATTTATGAAGAAATTCATCGGAAAAGAACTGTCGGTTCTGATAGAAACTGAAAAAAAAGATAATTTATATGAAGGATATACAACAAACTACTTGAAAGTTTTGTTAAAAGGTGATATAAATGTTAAAAATGAAATAATTAAAGTACATATTAAAAAAATATGGAACGATTATTTATTGAGTGAATAATTTAATTGATGTGAGGTGAAATAATGGATTGTATATTTTGCAAAATTGCAAACAAGGAAATTCCGTCTCAGTTTGTGTTTGAAAATGAATACGTGGTAGCTTTCAGAGACTTAGCTCCCCAAGCTCCTGTACATATATTGGCTGTACCAAAGATTCACATAACTTCAATGAATGAAATTTCAAAGGAAAACAGCAGTATTATTGCGGAGATTTTTGAGGCAATCAATAAGATTGCAGAGTCAGAGGGTATTAAGGATTCAGGGTACAGAGTTATCAGCAATTGCGGCGAAGATGGCTGTCAATCAGTACAGCATTTGCACTTCCACATATTGGGTGGAAGAAAATTGTCAGAAACTTTATCATAATTTTCTTGCATTTACTTATTCTATATTATATAATAATTAAGTGCTATTTCAAACTCGCTGGTGTCTTGGACATACAGTAGTAGAAGACGAGGGGAGGGTAGCAAAATGACAGAGGTAAAGGTTAGAGAAAACGAGTCTATCGATAATGCTCTTAGAAGATTTAAAAGACAATGTGCACTTACAGGTGTTATGTCAGAAGTAAGAAAAAGAGAGCATTACGAAAAGCCAAGCGTTAAGCGTAAAAAGAAGGCTGAAGCGGCTCGCAGAAAGAAAAACAAAAAAGCAAGATAAAGAGGTGAAAGTATGCCTTTAAAAGAGAAGCTCATGGTAGATTTAAAAGATTCCATGAAATCTAAAAACAAAGTCAAGAAAGATACCGTTACAATGGTTAGAGCAGCTATTAAACAAAGAGAAGTTGACGAAAGAATAGAATTATCCGATGCTGAAATAATTGACATAATAGCTAAGCAAATTAAACAGAAAAAAGATTCTATATGCGACTTTGAAAAAGGCAATCGACAAGATCTTATAGATCTAACCAACGAAGAAATCAAAATACTATTAGAATATTTACCGCCTCAACTGTCAGATGAAGAGCTTGAATCAATTGTAAAAGAAGCAATTGAAGCAACAGGCGCTCAGACCAAAAAAGATCTGGGAAAACTGATGGCTTTCATAATGCCTAAAGTAAAAGGCAAAGCTGACGGAAAGCATGTCAATGAAATTGTGGCTAAATATATAAAGTAGGTAAAGAACCCCGGTAACGGGGTTTTTTTAGATAAATTACTTGTGGAAAAACCTTCTCATTTAAGTTATAATATAAACAAAGGGAAAAAATTCGCATATTTGGAGGAGTATTATGA